>CALPPP020000050.1 GCA_943325485.2 Rickettsia typhi | reverse complement strand
GCTCTTTGCTAAAGATGGATATACAAGGCCGCCATGGTGTGACCTTGCAAAATACTTGGCAGGCTGGCCCCTTGAATTACCTCGGTCTTCAGGTGCCAGGATTTCCCAATATGTTCACTGTCACCGGTCCTGGCAGCCCCTCTGTTTTATGCAATATGCCGCCAGCCATTGAGCACCATGTGGAATGGATCACGAACTGCATTGAGCACCTGCAAAAAAACAAGTTGGACTTCATTGAGGCCAGCCAAGACGCCAGTGAAAGTTGGGTTGAAACTGTCAACGCAGCTGCCAATGAAACCCTGTTGCCACAGGCCAAGCATTCTTGGTATTTAGGTGCCAATGTGCCTGGCAAACCGCGTGTATTCATGCCCTACCCTGGGGGCTTTTTGCGCTACCGAACAACTTGTGACGAGGTTGTCAACAAGGGTTACGCTGGCTTTGTGGTGGGACGTGAATCTGTGAGTTAGACAGACAGGTAACGCTTCTTAATGTCTGCATTGGCATTGAGCTCGGCAATACTGCCCACAAACACATCGCTGCCCTTATCAATCACCACGGCCCTGTCCGCCAAGCCCAAACAAAAATGCAAGTTTTGCTCCGCCAAAACAATGGTGGTACCAAGTTGTCGCAAATTTTCAATCAGCTCACCAATTTTTTGAACCATGATGGGTGCGAGCCCCTCACTGGGTTCATCCAAAAGCAACAAGCTTGGGTTACCCATCAAGGCTCGCCCAATGGTCAGCATTTGCTGCTCACCACCAGACAGCAATCCGCCCATGCGTTGCCTTAGAGGATAGAGAAGGGGCAACATCTCATAGACACGATCAAGCGTCCAAACCTCTTCACCTCGTTGTCCATGCTTGGCCCCGATGATCAAGTTATCTTGAACAGACAGTCCGGTAAAAATTTGCCTATCCTCAGGAACAAAACCAATACCGGCTCTGGCAATCAGGTGTGAGGACATGCCAGTGATGTCTTTGTCACTGAAACGTATGCTGCCAGCAGTCGATGCAATGACGCCTGCAATGGCTTTCATGCTCGTGCTTTTGCCTGCACCGTTTCGCCCTAACAGCGCCAAGGTTTCGCCATGATGTACTTTCAGCTTCAGGCCAAACAAAACCTGACTGCTGCCATAGCGGACATCCAATCCGACAACATCAAGCATGACGTTCATGGGCAAGCTCTTTGGGTGTGCCTAAGTAGGCCTCAATCACATCGGGGTTGTTTTGGATTTGCTCGGCAGAGCCTTGCGCCAGTAATTTTCCGTAGGACAAAACATAAATATGCTGAGCGATGCGAAAAACAACGTCCATATCGTGCTCAATCAAAACAATGGTCAGTCCACCTTTTTGCCAAAGTGAATAGACCGTGTCAATCATCTGCGTCCTCTCCTCTGGGCCCATACCCGCCACAGGCTCATCGAGCAGCAAGACTTTGGGCCGAAGCACCAAAGCCAGCGCAATATCAAGGAGTTTTTGATCGCCATGGGACAGATTGCCACTGACCACATCAGCCTTGTGCTGCAAGCCCAGAAGCTCCATGACCTCCATGGCTCTGTCACGGGTTTGGTCCAGCGGAAAACTGCCGTGCATTTGCGCTGATTTCCCCAAAGGCGATTGAAGCGCCCCTCGCAAAGATTCTTCGACAGTCAACGTTTTAAAGAGCTTTGCCACTTGAAAGGCTCTGCCAATACCTTTGCGGATAATTTCACTGCTGGACAAGCCCACAATGTTTTCATCCTCGAGCAAAATCTTGCCAGCATCTGGCTGTAAAGCACCAGAAATGAGATTGAAAAATGTGGTCTTACCCGCACCGTTGGGGCCAATCACAGCCGACAAAGAACCACTTGGGAAATCCATAGAAACATCCGACGTGGCTTTCACGCCACCAAAGGATTTGCTTAAGTGTTCAATGCGCAGCATCAGCTGACACCACCATCCAAGTTTCGAGCCGGTGGCACACCGCCATAGGTCTGCCAAGTTGAGCCAGCCAACCAGCCGCAATCAACCGGCAGGTTGATGCCCGTGATGGCAGAGGCAGCGGGTGAAAGCAGAAAACCAATGGCATCCGCCACCTCTTCAGGTCTCACCATACGGCCCATGGCTGATTGGGCATGAAGATCTGCTGGATTACGGTCACCCCTGTCAATGGCCGCTTGCAAGCCTTCAGTCAAGGTGTAGCCTGGGGACACAGCATTGATTCTGACCCCCGAGCGACCCCATTCGGCAGCCAAACAGGCAGTGATGGAAATGACCGCGGCCTTGGCGGGTGCATAAGCGTGCAAAGGAATGGAGCGCGAACCAGTGATAGAAGCAATATTGACAATGGCACCATGACCAAGAGATGCCATGCGAGCACCAAACACAGCACAACACAGGTAAGTTCCGCGTTGATCAACCGCAATCACTTTGTCCCATTCAGCCATGTCAAGTTGCTCTGGCGGCAATTTGCGTTGCAAGATACCCGCACTGTTGACCAAACCAGATACCGCGCCATGGTTTTGAAAAATCAAGGCCTCCACTTCACGCACCATAGTCTCTTGCAACACATCGCATGGGTAAAAAGCCGCCACACCTGTCTTTTGTGTGTCAGCTTCAGACCAAGTGCCTGGTAAATCAAGCGCGACAACAGTGTCGCCTCGTGCAACCAAATGCCGCACACACGCGGCACCAATGCCGCTCGCGGCTCCGGTCACCACACTTAATGTTTGTGGGTTCATGTTTTGCCACCTTTTGGGTTTATTTTTTGCAGGAGATCAAGCGAAAAATCCATGATGCCGCGCTTGAAACCAAGCGCAAACAAAAGCACCACCAAGCCCAAGGCCAAGCCATGGTATTCGGTAGTGCGGGTGATGATGTCATTGAATAGCAGCAGCAAACCAGCACCAACGACAGGACCGATGAACACATGCAATCCACCCATCATGATCATGAAAATAGCATCCCCTGACATGGTCCAGTAGCCAAAGTCGGGAAAAGCGCCCGAGACGAAGAGCGCCATCAATACGCCCCCGATACTGGCCATGCAACTGGACAAAATAAAAGCATAGAGTTTGATTCGCCAAACATCAATACCCAAGAAGGCTGCACGTTCAGAACTGTCGCGCACCATGCGCAAGGTTGCACCAAAAGGCGACTGCAAAACAATTCGCATCAACAACAAACACAGCACACCTAGCGCACATGCAAACCAATACAGCGAGGTGTGGTCAGACAAGTTGATGCCTAAGAAGGGTGGGCGTGGAATGCCACCCATCAAGCCTTGGTCACCTCCGGTCAGAGAAGTCCAAGTCAAAATCACGCTGTGTATCAGCATTTGAAAAGCCAGCGTTAAAAAAGAAAAATAGATTTCTTTCAGTCGCACACAGATTGCACCAATCAGCAAGCCCAACAGGCCACTGAAGGCAATGGCTCCCAACATGGCAACAGGGATGGAGGCATCTGTTTTTTGCATCAGCAAACCGAAGACATAGGCACCACTGCCAAAAAACATGGCATGGCCAAACGACACCATGCCGCCATAACCCACCAAAATATTCAGTGAGCTTGCAAAAATACCCAAAGCGGCCAAACGGATGACGAAATCAAGCGTCACCCTCGACTGGGTGAGCAGGGGCAAAACAGACAAAAACAAAAGAGCCGCCAAGGCCCAGGCTATGTCTTTTCGCAAAGTGCTTTGCGATTTCATGTGCGGGATTCCTTACCCAGCAAACCATTGGGTCGCAAAATCAAAATAAGCACCATCGCTAAAAACATCAAGCCCTCTACAAAAAGAGGAAAACCTATGGTGCCAAATGAACGAATGAGCCCAATCAGCAAAGCGCCGACCAAAGCCCCACTGACGGAGCCCATGCCGCCAATGACGGTGACGATGAAAGATTCAATGAGAATGGAGAAACCCATGCCAGGTGACATGGAGCGAACAGGCGCAGCCAGTCCACCTGCCAAACCGGCCAATACCCCACCAAAAGCAAATACAGCCGCGTAAATAAGACTGGTATTGATGCCCAATGCAGAAGTCATGGTTGGATTTTGAGCGGCTGCACGAATAATTTTTCCAATGCGCGAGAAAGTCAAAATCGCCCATAACGCCAATGCAATCAGCATGGCTGCCGCAATGAGGTAGACATAAAACACAGGCACCACCCCACCCGCAATGAAAAATGGGGGCGCTTGAAACGCCTCGGGCATACCCATGGACAAAAATTCAGCACCCCAAACAATTTTGACGACATCGTCCATGATCAGCACAAGCGCATAGCAAACCAAAAGCTGCATCAGAACGTCGGCCTTGTAAACCCGCCGCATGAGAAGTCGCTCAAAAATGAAACCAAACAATCCAACACCTATGCCTGCTGCCAGCACGGCCATCGCGAAATTACCTGTCAGTTTGTAAGCCGTCAGGGCAAGGTAAGCACCCAACATGTAGAAAGAGCCATGCGCAAAATTGACGACACCCAATACGCCAAAAATAAGGGTCAAGCCAGCTGCCACCAAAAAAAGCAAAGAGCCGACAATCAGACCGGTACCCATTTGGGTCACGATGCAAGACGCAGACGAAAAGCACTCTAAGAGGGCTTGAGGGTTCACGCTAGGCTCCTAGTGGAATACAAGCTGCAAAGCATCAGGCAAAACCTTTGCGCTTCTTCCACTCCGCTTCCAACTCGGTAATTTGTTTCCAACTGCCAGGGACAGGGCTTTTCATGTAAGGCTCCTTACCAGACAACTCACCCCAAGCCAGCGCATAGTCCACCAAGGTGTGGTCATCTGCCCTTAAAGTTAATTTGCCGTTCGCTCCAAATGGAGAGTCGATGCTCAGTCCTTCTAAGGCTTGCGCAATTTTTTTACCGTCTGTGCTTTTCGCTTTTTTGATGGCGGTGGTTAAAAATTGCACGCTCGCTGCGTTTTGCCATGCCCAGTTCAATGGCAAGTCCTTGAACTTGCTCTGGTAACTGCTAGCCCAGCTTGTATTTGCAGGGGTGCTGGGAAAACTTTGCAAATAGCGGTTGCCCGAATGAAGTCCTAGCGGGACATTTTTGACATTGGTCAGTACCGCATAGTCGGCAGCATTGACAGAGAAAAATTGTTTCCCACTGAAGAGCGCATAGATATTTGACTGGTCAATGAAGGAGGTTAAGTCCCCCCCCCAAAGACATGAGTAGATGGCCTGGGGGTTAACCTGTAACAACCGCGTGATGACTTCGCTGTAATCAGCTTGAAAGAGCTTGGGCCAAGCTTCTCCAACCACCTCAACGTCTTTGTTGAAAAACTTCAGGTACTCAGCGAACTCCGCGGTGGTGTCACGTCCGTAGGCGTAATCGGGAGAACAGGTCATCCAACGCCGCAAATTCTTTTCTTTCGCGACTTTGGCTGCGTATGCACCGCCAATAATGGCGTCGTGCACACCTTGTCTGGCACAACGAAATGCCAGCGGGGTACGTAATTTGGGGTCCGCAGTCAGCGAAGATGTCTCAGAACAAGTGTGGATCACCAGCACGCCCAAGTCCCGGGCTACCTCGTGAACCGCAAAGGCACCCGATGAGGCCTCTGCGTCGATCAAAATTTCACAACCATCGGCAGTCACGAGTTCTCGCGCAACACGCGCAGCCTCTTGGGGTTGACCTTTGGAGTCACGGATGATCAGTTCAATTTTGCGGCCACCAAAACCGCCACTTGCATTGAATTTTTCAACTTCCATGTTGGCGGCATTGCTTGAGGACTGCCCCAGCATGGCCACCCTGCCTGACAAAATGGTCGGCATACCCACCCGAATGGGTTTGTTTTGCGCCAAGGATATGGCGGGGAAACCAAGACTGCTGACACCCGCAATGGAAGCAGCGCTTTGCATTAAAAGGCGACGTTTGGGTGACGCCAAAACTTTACTGTCTTTTGTATTCATGCTGTTGTCTCCGTGTCTTGGACTTGATTGTCTTTTTTTAAGTATAGGGCAACACCCAGGGTGAAATACGTGCTAAAAACCCGAGGAAAACCCAAATCCCAAATGGCATTAGCATCTGGGTTTTAACAATCATTTACTTAGGGTTAATGGTTCCATGTTGAAAACACTGCTTTGGATTGGACTGCTTTTCCACACCACCTTGTTTGCGCAAACCAGCAAATTTTGTGAGCTGATGCAACAAAGAATTTCAGGGACGGGACATGTCAACACTGTGTGTTCTGCCCTTTACCAAGAATGTTCAAAGGAATCCGTCAAAAAAACAGACCCCAAGGAGGCTCAAAACCAATGCGGCAAAAACCTTGGTAGCTGTCAAATGGCGGGTCAACTGGATGGAGAAGACTTACAACTGGTTATCGATGAATACAAAACGTTATGTCAAAAATAACGTGGTTTCCTAGTTAAGCCCAATCATCGCCACCCAGGTCAAATGCGTCGTCAGCGGCCGAGTCAAGCGAAACCGCATTGGCATTGCTTTGGTCTGAAAGATCCATGATGTTTTGAATCCCTTGAAACAGAAATGAACCTGCCACCACACCGACAGCAGTGCTTGCAATTGAGCCCACCATGCCAGACCCCCAAAGGCTAGGTGTCGCAGTCTGCGGTAGGCTAGTTCTTATGGTCTGACTCTGCGCCGTGTTTGTGTGGGGTGCAACGCTCACTTGATCAAGTTTTGCTTGTAATTCGGCATTTTTTGCCATGGCCAGTTGCAGAGCCAAGTCACTGCCCATCGCTCTTTGTACCAATAAATAAAGCGCATCTGATTGTTGAGCACACGCTTGTTTGATCAGGGTTTCTGCGGCGACATCTTTGGGGGAAGCTCTTGCCACTAACAGCTGCCGCAAAAAAACTTGTAATTGATCGCGTTCTTCTAAAGTCATGACAATCCTTTCATGAAGGGCAGCCTCTGAATAAGTCCGTCCAAGCATACACTTAAGATCAAGCAATTGGCTACAGAACAAGACGAATAGCTGGCAATTTTATTTTTTGGGAGTAATTCATATGAGTACCCTTGCCTTGTCCCCGACGATAGAAAGCAACCCCAAAGTCAAAGCTGTATTTGATGACATAAGACAAACCCGTCAAAGTGATTTCATCAATAACATGTGGCGCTATTTGGCGTTCGACCCCGACTTGCTAGAAAGTACTTGGTACGAGGTTAAATCTGTCATGGCTTCGCCTTCCTCCCTTGATCCTCTGACCAAAGAGATGATTTACATTGCTGTTTCAGTGACCAATGCTTGTAGTTACTGTGTTCATTCACATACAGCAGCAGCCAAAAGCAAAGGCATGTCAGACGCTCAACATGCCGATTTACTGCGTGTCATTGCGTTGGCAGGCAAAACCAATCAACTGGCTTCCGCCATGCAACTGCCTGTGGATGCTGTTTTCAATAAAGACTGCACATGAAATGAGAGGCAGACTCACCCTACCCACATACCAAAGGAGCAGCAAATGGCAATTTCATGTTTAACTGCCCTCAAGGTTGTTCCTTGGGAAAAGGGACAATGAAGTCCATGAGTACCTTTAGCCCCGTTCACCTGTCACCAGCTTGGCATTTGTTGCAAAACTTGGCGACTGGCAACTTCGCTTCCCTGCGTGAGCTGCTGTCAGACGCTGCACGCAATTCATCGATGCAACTGCAAGCCTGTGGCATTCAGATGGACTTCTCACACCAGCGGGTGAATGCCTCCGTTTTGCAAGCTTTACAAGCGCTGGCAAAGGAACGTCAAGTCGACGATCAGCTTCGCGCCATGTTTGGTGCACAGGCCATTAACACCACCGAACACCGTAGCGTACTGCATGTCGCTTTGCGCGGCAGCCACTTGCGCAAGCCGCCATGGGGTTTGGCGGTTTCTGCGCAGGTGAAAACGCAGTTAGACAAGGTTTGTGATTTTGCAGAAAAAATGCGCGCACGTGCTTGTACGGGCCACAGCGACTTGTCCATCACCGATGTGGTGAACATC
>CALPPP020000049.1 GCA_943325485.2 Rickettsia typhi | reverse complement strand
GCCAAGGTGATGAAGTACTGGATGGTGGAGAGCTTGTCACCGCTGGGGCTGGCAGAGATGGTGAAACCACCAGCGACCTTGTCTTTCCATGCGCCGCTCATCCATTGCTTGGAAGTGGCGTCGGCGAATTTTTTGAATTGCCAAGAAGCCATGCCCATGTAGGTAGGTGAGCCAAAGATGATGGCATCCGCCGCATTGATGGCGGTCCAATCGGCTTCGCTGATATTGCCTT
The DNA here is from genome assembly GCA_943325485.2 of Rickettsia typhi. Taxonomy (GTDB): domain Bacteria; phylum Pseudomonadota; class Gammaproteobacteria; order Burkholderiales; family Burkholderiaceae_C; genus Limnohabitans. The sequence goes on along the minus strand of CALPPP020000049.1, from coordinate 7,692 downwards.
CAGCGTCGATGGCAATGATTTGCGCCTTGGCGCCCTCAGCCACAAATTGGGCTACGCGCTGGGTGTGGCCGTAGCCAGAGTGGTAAACAACAACAGTTTTGCTCATGATTTCTCCTAGAGGCTTGGGTTGGTAAACATTTATTCGTGATCGTGCGCTGCGTCATCCGCGTGGGCCTTGGCATCCAAACTCCAAGCACCCGCGCCGTGGGCGGCCAGCATCAGCAAGCCGCCGATAACTGCGATGTTCTTAAAGAACATCAGTTGTTGCACAAAGGCTTGGTCAGCAGGCACAGCCCAGAAGTTGTGGAAACACACAGTGGCAACCAGCGTAAAGACCGCCAGTACCTGTGCAGCCAATCGGGCGTGAAAACCTGCCAGCAATGCCGCACCGCCGCCGATTTCAACCACTATCGCTATAGCCGCGCCCACTTCAGGCAAGGGCAAACCTGCAGAGGCGATATAGCCTGCTGTGCCGGCAAAGCCCATCAATTTCATCAAGCCCGCTGGCAAAAACAACACGCCCAATAAAACGCGGCCCACCAAGGTATACAAAGCATCATTTACTTTAATCATCTCTATCTCCAATATAAATAGTCAGTTTTCGAACAAATCGAATACCAGGACTTCTGCATCCAAGCCACCGCTCACATCGATGCGGTGTTCCTTGTCCAGCAGCAAAGCGTCGCCAGCTTGCAGCTGCTGGCCGTTGACTTGCAGCTGGCCACGAATCAGGTGGACATAGGCTTTATGGTCAGCGCCTATCGTTAAGTTCGCTGTTTCATTGCCATCGAATAAACCGGCATACAGCTGGGCATTCGCATAAATCTTCACCGCGTCGCCCGTGGGGTTGTGGCTGGCAATCAAGGCCAAAGCGCCGCGCTTGCTGGCAGAGGCAATGGTTTTTTGCTCGTAGCTGGGCGTCACGCCGCGCTGGTTGGGCTCAATCCAGATTTGCAAAAAATGGGTTTCTTGGCCCTCGGCATGGTTGAACTCGCTGTGTTTGACGCCGGTGCCGGCACTCATGCGCTGCACGTCCCCTGGCGGAATGCCTTTGACGTTACCCATGCTGTCTTGGTGGGCCAAATTGCCCGACAGCACATAGCTGATGATTTCCATATCTTGGTGGCCATGGGTGCCAAAACCGGTGCCCGGGGCAATGCGGTCTTCGTTGATGACGCGCAAATTGCCCCAGCCCATGTGGGCAGGGTCGTAGTAGCCAGCAAAAGAAAAACTGTGAAACGACTTCAACCAACCGTGGTCGGCGTAGCCTCTGTCTTGGGAGCGTCGAATAGTGTGCATGGCTTTTGTCTTATTAAGTATTAAATTTTATAGATATGAAAGCTGCTGTGGTTTCAGCGAAATTGATGGCATCATTCAAATAATTTGATTAATGAGTCTTTTTTATGTCATCTGCCCGTGATGTTCTGACCCCTGATGCCCTCTTCATGATCAACGCGATCGCTGAAACAGGCAGTTTTGCCGGGGCTGCCCGCGAGATAGGCTTGGTTCCCAGTGCCTTGAGCTACCGCGTACGTCAGATGGAGGAAGCCTTGGACGTGTTGCTGTTCACCCGCTCATCGCGCCAAGCCAAGCTCACGGCCGCGGGTCGAGAACTGCTGAACGAAGGCGGCCGTTTGTTGCTGGACATGGACAGCATCGCGCACCGCGTCAAGCGAGTGGCCACCGGCTGGGAGAGCCAGCTCACCATCGCAGTGGACGCCATCATCGATTTTCAAACCATGATGGAGCTGAGCGAGACCTTCTTTTCGCTCAACCCGCCTACGCGTTTAAAGCTTCGCAATGAAACTTTGAGCGGCACCTTGAGCGCTTTGACCTCAGGCCAAGCCGATTTGGCCGTGGGTGTGAGCGACCAATACAGCAACAACGCGGGACTGCGTTTTGCCCCCTTGGGCGAGGTGGCGTTTGTTTTTGCAGTGGCGCCTCAGCATCCCTTGGCTCGAATGGTGCAACCGCTGAGCGACAGCTTGATACAAGCCCACCGTGCGGTGGCCGTGGCCGACTCGGTGCCCCAAGGCAGTGGCCTGACCGTCGGTCTGCTCGCAGGCCAAGACGTGTTCACCGTACCCAGCATGCAAGCCAAATTGGACGCGCAGTTGCGTGGTTTGGGGGCAGGCTTTTTGCCCTACCCTTTGGCCCAGCCTTATATCGAGCAAGGCTTGCTCAGTGTTTGCGAGGTGATGCGCCCTTTGCGACTTGCCACCTTCAGCTATGCATGGCGTGAAAACCCCAGCCCCAAGGGTCAACCCGCAGGCGATAAAGCCCTGCAATGGTGGTTGCAACAACTCAGCCACAGCAACACACGTAACGCCTTGTTGCGCAAAGCTCCCCAAAGCCCCCGACTCGGTGTAGAGTCAGACCTATGAAAAAAATCGCTGTCATCGGTGCTGGCATGGCCGGCATCACCGCCGCAAGAACCTTGGTCCAAGCTGGTCACCACGTCAGCGTATTTGAAAAGAGCAAGGGCGCTGGAGGCCGCATGGCCACCCGTGACACGCCCTACGGCGGCTTTGACCACGGCGCCCAATATTTCACGGTGCGCGATGAACGCTTCATGAAAGCCTTGAACGAGGTCCCTGGCACACAAGCTTTGTGCAAACCTTGGAGCGCCAGCTCAGTCCAAGTACGTGACCCGCTGGGCAGGGTGATCGAAGTGCCCAAGCCGCCGCGCGAGCTGCATTTTGTGGGTGCACCTGCCATGAATGTTGTGGTTCGGCACTGGGCCCAGCCATTGGCCGATGCCGGTGCGCTCCACTTCAATACCAGCGTCAAAGCCCTGCGCCGACAAGCCAAGCAATGGCAGTTGGTAAGCGCTGACGACAAAGTGCTGGGCAGCTTTGACAGCGTGGTCTTGGCCATTCCCAATGTGCAAGCGGCCTATTTGCTGCGCCAGTCTGGCGCACCTGCGGCGCAATTCAAAGCTTTGGCAGCCACCGAGGCCGTGAGCGTCGCTCCTTGCTGGACGCTGATGCTGGCCTTCCCCTTGGTGCAACCAGGGCTTGGGCAAATGGGTCCCCAATGGAATGTGGCGCAAAGCACCCACCACCGCATCGCATGGGTGGCGCGTGAATCTTCCAAGCCCGGCCGCTCTCCGATAGAACGCTGGACAGTGCAAGCCAGCGCCGAGTGGTCGCAAGAGCATGTAGAAGACGATGAAGCCCGAGTCGAGGCCAAGTTATTGAAAGCGTTTGCGGAACTAACGGGTATCAGGGCAGAGCCGGGGTTCAGGCAAATCCATCTGTGGCGTTACGCGAAAACCTTGAAACCTGCTGGGCAAGCTTTTTTCTGGGACGACGAGCAACACATAGGACTGTGCGGTGACTGGCTGATCGGTCACCGTGTCGAAGACGCTTTTATCAGCGGGCTGAGTCTGGCGCTCAGCCTACAAACGCCAGCCTAAAGGATTTACTTTTTCTTATAGGGCTTGTTGAACCAATTGGCCAACATAAACAACATCAAAACGACCCACATAATCAATAGGATGTGGTGTATTTGCATGGTGTGTCTCCTTGGTTTAAAAAAATGAGGCTGAATGTTAGCGAACTTTTTTGGCGATGAGCGGATACATGGCATAAAGGGTGATGAGCAACAAAACTACTTCGAGGCTGTACACAAAGGCGTAAGCCGTTCCAGAATCCACCACCAAAGCCATCAAGTCGCGAATGATACCGCCCAAACCCATGGCCAAACCGGCGGCGGTGGCCTGCATAGCACCCCAAGCGCCCAAGGCCAAACCAGCCTGACCTGGGGGGGCATGGTTCATGGTGGCGGTCAAGGTGCCATGACCAAACAAACCCGCACCAAAGCCAATCATCAAGGTACCCAAGGCGAATAGCAGCAACGAGGCTTGGGGTGCCGACACCAACACCGCCAAGAAAGCAGGAATGCCGACCCATACGCCAGCGCAAGCCATGCGAAACGGGTCGGCGCCTCGGCCAAGCACCCGCGAAGCCCAAGCAAAACCCGTTAAGCCACCCAAGGCCAACAAGGCTGTCAATAAGGTGGTATCAGACACCTCTAAATGCAAAATTTCGCCGCCAAAGGGTTCTAGCAACACATCGCCCATGCTGAACGCCATGGTGCCCACACCCACCGCCAGCAAACGCCTGAGCGCATGCTCACCTTGGGTGAAGTGCTTCATGGCAGCCACAAAGTCCACATCTTCCTCGTGCGGGTCGCCCAATCGCCTTGTGCGGGCTTCTTGTTTCCACAAGGCGGTGATGTTGAGCACCAAGGTCAACACGGCGGCGGCTTGTACCGATCGGATCAAAGCGCCAGGTGAAAAGTCACGCAACCAATAGCCAAACAACAAGGCGCTGAGAATCATGCCGATCAACAGCATGAAGTACATCAAGCCCACCACTTTGGGGCGGGACTCGGGGGGAGATAAATCGGTGGCCAATGCCAAGCCAGCCGTTTGGGTGGTGTGCATACCTGCACCCACCAACAGAAAAGCGACTCCTGCTGCCAAATGGCCCACCCAATCTGGGGCATGGGCAGACTGTCCTAAGCGACCCAAGACGAGCAAAGCAAAGGGCATGATGGCAAAACCACCAAACTGCAGCAAAGTGCCCATCCAAATATACGGAACGCGACGCCAGCCCAAGGCCGAGCGGTGGTGGTCAGAGCGAAAACCTATCAGGGCACGAAAAGGTGCAAACAGCAAAGGCAAAGCAATCATGATGGCCACCAAAGCAGCGGGTACTTTGAGCTCGACGATCATGACGCGGTTGAGGGTACCAATCAGCATGGCCAAAGCCATGCCTACAGAAATTTGAAAAAGCGATAAACGTAAAAGCCGGCTTAGTGGCAGCGTATCGGTGGCTGCGTCAGCGAAAGGCAGGAACTTCAGGCTGATATGCAGCCAACCACGAGAGAGTTTGGAAGACCCAGTCATATAAAAAATGGACCGGAAAGACAAGCCATCCGGTCCATCCTAAATGAAATACCCGAACTTAAGCCGTCGGCGTCGCAACGGTCTGTGTGACCGCAGCTGTCGCCGCACTGCCATTCAGGAATTTCTTGACCCAAGTGGTGTTGAGGGTCAGCGCCAAATGCACCGAGAACGATGCAATAGCGACTGCAGCGATGAAAATAGGAATGCCCACTGAGGGCTTGACCACTGTCCAAATTTTTCCGTAGATCATGTGGTGCTCCTATTATTTCAGCCAAGGGGAGTAGATGTACGCAAGCAAATGCGCCAGCGCGGCAATCATTCCAAAGATTTGAGTTCCCTGGATGAGGTGCCGATGAATCTCTTCTGACTCGGCTTCTGTGAGGCCTGTTGGCCCTACTTTGTCTGACATGTTGTTATCTCCTTGAAAGATCTTCACGTCCGTGCTGAACCCGCACGAGGGTTATTTATGACCCCCATGGCCACAAATTCTTAAATCCCTACTTTCTCAGTGTTATTTTAAGTTTACATCTTAATCTGTCAATCTAAATTTACATACTTAGGGGTTTACCATTGGGTTAAAGTCCAATGTCACTCTAAGCCATTGAAAATAATCACTATTCCATGTACATAGGACGCTTCGCCCCCTCTCCAACCGGCCCTTTGCACGCCGGTTCTTTGGTTGCGGCACTGGCCAGTTGGCTGGATACGCGTCATCACGGGGGGCTATGGCAGGTGCGCATCGAAGACCTTGATACGCCTCGCTGCGTGGCTGGCGCGGATGACATCATCTTGAAACAATTGGCTGATTGCGGCTTGCTGCCAAACAGCGAAGTCCTTTACCAATCGACACGCGGGGCTGCCTACCAACATGCCCTAGAGAGTTTGGTGACCAAGGGCTGGGCGTATGCCTGCGCTTGCTCTCGCAAAGAGATTGAAGATGCGCAAGGTGAACGCCCTCGCCACAGCGCGGCGGTCTACCCCGGCACATGCCGAGAAGGCTTGAAGGGCAAAGCCGCCCGTGCATGGCGCTTGAACGTGCAAAAGGTCATGGCCGATTTGGCACTGCCAACGCCTTGGGTGTGGCAAGACCGATGGCTTGGCAGACAACAGCAAGATGTTGCGCAAGAGGTGGGCGACTTTGTGCTCAAACGCGCAGATGGCCTGTGGGCATACCAACTGGCGGTGGTGGTGGATGATGCGTTTCAAAACATCACCCATGTGGTGCGGGGCGCGGATTTGGCTGACAACACGCCACGCCAAATGCTGCTGCAACTAGCGCTGGGTTTGCCCACCCCTGCTTATATGCATACACCGCTGGTACTGGGCGCCGAAGGCGAAAAACTCAGTAAGCAAAACGGCGCACAAGCGCTGGACTTAAGCAGCCCGATCGCTGCGTTGAATGCTGCCGCCAAAGTGCTTGGCTTGCCGGCTTTTGAAGGAAGGTGTGAGCAAGCCCTGATGCATTGGGCCGCATTTGAAATCTGAGGCAGATAATCCCTTCATGACCGCCCCGCCTGCCCACATCACCCACCCCAAAACCATCAAAAGCTTTGTTACCCGCGCCGGTCGCACCACCACGGGGCAGGCCAAGGCATTGGCAGAGTTAGGTCCGCGTTTTGTGTTGCCGTTTCAGCAACAAGCCTTGGACGCCGTCGCTGTTTTTGACCGCTCGGCACCGCTGATCTTGGAGATTGGCTTTGGCATGGGCGACGCCACCGCGCACATTGCCGCTGTCAGGCCTGAAGACAATTTTTTGTGCTGCGAAGTCCATGAGCCGGGTGTAGGCGCTTTGCTCAAACGTGTGGGCGAGCAAGACCTGGGGAATATCCGCATCCTGCAACACGACGCGGTAGAAGTGTTGGAACACATGTTGGGCGAGCACAGCTTGGACGGGGTGCATATCTTTTTTCCCGACCCGTGGCACAAGTTGCGCCACCACAAGCGCCGCCTGATTCAAGCGCCTTTTGTGCATCAGTTGTTGCCGCGTATGAAGACTGGCGCCTATTTGCATGTAGCCACCGACTGGCAACCTTATGCTGAGCATATTTTGTCGGTGTTGCAAGCAGAACCCGCTTTGGTCAACGCCAGCAACCGAACAGACGGCTATGCCGATCAACCCAGCTACCGGCCCTTGACCAAGTTTGAAAACCGCGGCCTGCGACTAGGCCACGGCGTGTGGGACTTGGTGTTTAAAAAAGCTTAAAGCCGCTCGCTCACCCAACCCTGCACACTGGCCAGCGCCGCATCCAAGCCAGCGGGCTGTGTGCCACCGGCCATGGCCATGTCGGGCTTGCCACCGCCCTTGCCGCCCACTTGCTGGGCGACAAAATTCACCAACTCTCCCGCTTTGACTTTGGTCAAAGTGTCGGCGGTGACACCGGCAGCGATTTGCACCTTGTCGCCATCTACGCTCGCCAAGACCACCACCGCGGTTTTGAGCTTGTCTTTGAGCTTGTCCAAGGTTTCGCGCAAAGCTTTGGCATCCGCCCCGGGCAAGCGGGCCGCCAAGAGCTTGACGCCTTTCAACTCCACCGCTTGACCGCTCAACTCGTCGCCTTGCGATGACGCCAGCTTGCCTTTGAGGGCAGCGAGTTCTTTCTCCAAACCTTTGACTTGGTCCAGCACTTGGTGGATGCGTTGGTTCAACTCGGCGGTCGGCGTGCGCAAACTGCCCGCCGCCTCTTGAACGGTGCGCTCCAAGGTTTGCACATAGGCCAAGGCGTTCGCGCCAGTGACCGCTTCGATGCGGCGCACCCCTGCGGCCACACCGCTCTCGG
>CALPPP020000048.1 GCA_943325485.2 Rickettsia typhi | reverse complement strand
CGCGGCTTGTGTAGAGCAGTTTGTGCAAGGTGTGCGCGGTGTTGGGCAAACACGCTGCATCGCTGTCGCTGAGTGTGGCACGTGCTTGCGCCATGGCCTGAGCTAAACGCGCCGCAGCCTTGCCTGTGGGCGCAGCCAGCAGGGTGCGCAAAGGGGTGGCTGCACCCGACTGCAACAAACGCAGCAACTTGACCACCGTGGTGGTTTTGCCCGTACCTGGTCCACCGGTGATGAGGGTGAGGGCGTTTTGTGCGGCATGGGCGCAAGCGAGGCGCTGCCCATCGCTTTGGTCAGTACCAAAAAGATGGCCAAGCTGCTGCGTCAAATCAGGTGGTGCTGCACGGCTTTGCTGCAAGGCAACAAGTCTTGCGCGAATGTCTTGCTCAGCCGCCCAAGCGCGTCGCAAATACAGGCGCTTGTCTTGCACGACCAAGGGCGAGTGCTCGCCTTGCGCCCAGGGGATATCTGACAAGCCAAGTGCCAGCTTGGCGGGCAATGCGGCCAAAGCTTGAGGTGACCAAGCGAGTAAAAAACCTGCGTTGTCAGGCCACTGATTCAGATCGAGGCAGGCATGGCCGCGGCCCCACTGGTGGCTGGCCAAAGCTGCCAACCACAGATGGCGCTCATCGGTGCTGGGTTGCAAGTTTTGCAAAAGGTGCGCCAAGGCGATGTCCAAATCGCTCAAGGGTGTCTGGTTGGTACCGCGCCAACCACTGGCAAGCAGGTTTGACATCTTCATGGCAAGGCCTTGGCAAAGCGTTGGTCGAGCAGGTTTATCAAGGCCCACGGGGGACGCAGGGCATGCACACCCGCGCTGGGCGTGTCGACACCACGCAAAAACAGGTAGACCGCCCCGCCCATGTGTTGTTCGTAGTCGTAGTTGGGTAAGCGGGATTTGAGCAAACGGTGCAAAGCAAGGGTGTACAGCACATACTGCACCTCGTAGCGTTTGGCCAAGATGGCCACGCTCAGCTGGGGCGCTTGGTAGTCTGTGAGCAGGTTGGATTTGTAGTCCAGCACCCAATAGCGCCCATCGTGTTGCAGCACCAAATCCATGAAGCCGCTGAGCATGCCTTGCAAGAGATTGTTTTGCAGGGTTGGGCGCTCAAGGCCGGGCAAGACATGTCGCTGAATGTGCGAATCTAGCTCGCTGCTGCCGAGTTGACCCACAGGCAGGCTGAATTCCATTTCTGCCCACAAAGCGTTGGCAGCCAGGGTTTGCAAGACCAATGGGGAGCCAAGGGACTGCGTTGGCGCATCAGCTGCGAACAAAGGCAAAGGTTTAGAGAGGATGTTGGTAAGCCACGGTTGCAGCAGGTCTTGGGCATCGCTTGGCAGTTGCAGCCAATCGGCTTTGCGTTGCAGCAGTTGTTGCCAAGCCATGTCTTGCCCTTTGACCCCAGAGTGCGCAAGCGGCCAAGCCTGCTCGGCTTGGTACTGCAGTAAGTCGTGCAGCAAAGTGCCATAGCGCGCACCGGCTGGAAAGTGTTGCCAAGCAGAATCGGTTGCCGGTGAACTGAAAGGCACGGGTGTTGGCACGGCTGATGGCGCGTCCATATCAGCATCCGTGTCGGCGTCCAGCAGCGCTTCTTCATGGGGCGTGCCGGCTTCCAGGCCCCGCGTGAGACTGCTGAAACTGGCGGTCCACCAAAGCTGGTGGGTTTGCCTTTGGGGCAGCAAAGCCGATTGCGGCAAAGCAGTGCGACGCGGTGCTTGGTAAGGTTCACCGTTGGGGCTGGGCAGTGGTTGGATGGCAATGTGTTGACAACTGCCCCAAAGGCTTTGCAGACGCTCGGCCAAGTCTGTGTGGGATTCGCGTTTTAACAAGCGCGAAACAGCACTCAGGCGCAAGTCTTTGCCCTTTTCGCCGGCCAAGCTTTCGCGGCTGCTGGCCACGCCCAGCCACAGGGCGCGTTTGGCACGGGTGAGCGCGACATACAACAAGCGCATGTCTTCATCGACATTGGACTCGGTGATGTCAGGTTCCTGCCCCTCTTCGTCTACAGCCTCGGCGGCTTCTTTGGCATCATCTTTGGGCGGTGTTTTAAAGCTACCCAAGAACGGCACAAACACCAAGGGGTACTCCAGCCCTTTGCTCTTGTGGAAGGTAACGATTTGCACGCATTGGTCGTCGGTTTCAAGGCGCATTTTTTGCGCTTCAGGACTGTCGCTGCTGGACTGCAGCCGGTCTGCCAAATGCTGCAACAAAGCGGCGGGGCCTTGCAAGCCTTGGCTGGCGTTTTGCAGCAGTTCGCCCAAGTGCAGCAGGTTGGTCAAGCGGCGCTCGCCATCAGGCAAAGTCAGCAAGCGGGCCGCAATGTGTTGCTCGTGCAGCCAGCTGTAGAGCATGGGCAAGACGCCTTGCTGCTGCCATTGCTGCAGCCAGCGTTGGCACGATTCGGCCAACGCATCGGTCATGCCGTCGTCTTGCAAAAAAGCCTGTAACTGCGGCATGTCCAAACCCCAAACACGGCAGGCCACCGCGCTGCGCAGCCAAGTGGTTTGGCGCGGAGAACCGATGGCTCTGAGCACCCGCCACAGGTCTTGGGCCTCTTCGCTTTGGAACACATTGGCGTGGTCCGACATGAAGACACTGGGCAAGCCCAACTTTTGCAAAGCTTTTTGCATGGCCTTGGCTTGTACATGGGTGCGTACCAACACAGCCATGTCACGCGGCTGCACCTCGGGTTGCTGGCGCAACAAGGCCACCATTTGCGCGGCAAAGCCTTGCGACAAGTGGTGCAACTGCAGCGGCGCGCTCCAATACTTGGCGTTGTCGGGGGGCGGCAGGTGCCACACGGTCAAGGGGGGGAGCGCTTGGCCTTGTGCATTGCTGAGTGGTTTGGCGTCGCTGCGGCTGGTAACTGGGGTGAATTCAATCTTGCCTAAGTTTGAATAAAAAGGCTGCTCGATGCCGCCAAACACATGGTTCACGGCTTCCACCAAGGCATGGGTGGAGCGGTAGTTGCTGTCCAAACTGTGCAAAGCATGCGGATTCAGTTTCAGGGCTTGTGTTCGAGCTGCTAGGTAGGTGCGCAGGTCGGCCCCACGAAAACTGTAGATGGCTTGCTTGGGGTCGCCAATCATCACCAGCGCATGTGCGTCGCCCACTTGGCTGTGTGGGTAGATGCGGTCCAAGCTTTGGTATTGCCATGGGTCGGTGTCTTGGAATTCATCGACCATGGCCACGGGATATTGGTCGCGGATTGCCGATGCCATTTGACCTTCATCGGCATGCAAAGCGGTGTGCAGGCGTTGCAGCAGGTCTTGGAAATCGAACACTGACAACTGCAATTTGGTTTGCTGGTATTGCTGGCGCACCTCGTGGGCGGCGTGGTCCAGCAAGCGGTCTTTGGAGGAGGGTTCGGTGGCTTGGTGCTGGCACAGCGCCTCGATGTGGGCAAAGACGGGGTGTTCTCCTGCCTCAGGCCAACCTTTGTTTTGAAGGCTGCTGAGGGTAAAGCGTTGCAAGGTTTCGCCGCGAATGTCCGCGTTAGGTTGACTCCATGCTTGCAACTCATTCACCCAGTTCGCGAAATTTTTGGCGCTTGTGCCCTTCATTTTTTTCGCTGCCTGAGCGGCGACCAATGTACCCGCCAACCCCTTGTCCAGTGCAGTTTTGCAAGCTTGCTTGGCAGTAACGACCAAAGCTTGTTCTGTGTTTAACCATTCGCCGTGTGTGGCCAGCACCTGCGCGGGTGCAAGCGGCACTGCTGCATCGTTGGGCTGTGGTTGTCGGTCCAAGCTTTGCCAGCGGGTTTTCAAGTCTTTAAGCAAAGCTTGCGGGTCGCCGCCCAGCAGGGTTTGAAGTATTTTTTGTTGCGGCAAATCGAGGGGGTAAAACCAGCGCCGCCAATGGTCGTTGACCAACTGATGCAGTAACTCGCTGGGGTTGTCGAGGTGGGTTTGCTCAAACAGGTCGCGGCTGTGCAGCGCAAAGCTGCTGAGCATGCGTCGACTCCAGCCGTGGATGGTGTAGATGGCGGCCTCGTCCATGCTTTGCGCCGCCAAATGCAGCTGCGCTGCACACTGCGGCCATTGGTCAGGGGCGAAAGCTTCTGTCAAATCCAGCAAAAAGGCGTCTGGCTTGGCGGTGCGTCCTGCCACTTGGGCATCAAACCATAATGCGGCTTGGTGCAAGCGCAGACGGATACGCTCTCGCAACTCGGCGGTGGCTGCATCGGTGAAGGTCATCACCAAAATATTCGCAGGCTGCAAGCCCTTGGCTGCACGCCCATGACCCAAGACCAAGCGCACATACAGCGCGGCCAAGGTGAAGGTTTTGCCGGTGCCTGCACTGGCTTCGATGATTTGCCGCCCAGACAAGGGCAGGGTGAGCAAGTTCAGGCTCATGCGTCTACCTCGTTGTTGGGTACCGCCGCAACGGGCAAAGCTGCCTTGCTGGTCAAAGGCATTAAGGTTTGCAGCATCGGGCCATACACCCGCTCTGCCCAAACAGCTAACTCAGTCCAGAGGTCTTCAAACTCGGGGAAAGCACGCTGCAGGCTGGGGGAGGTGGCTCGCTCGCCTTGCTGGCGGAACCCTCCTTCATAGGCTTGCCGAGCGGCTGAAACTGCTTTGGTGGCAACCTCCTCTGGCTTGGTTTTGGAGGATGGGAAGTGCGTGGCCATCAACCAAGCACAGGCGGATTTGCAAGCCAGTGGCAAAGGGCGTTGCCAAGCTTGTAAGTAGACCGTCACCAAGTCTGCCAACAAAGCTTGGGCGTGGGAGGCGGGCAAGGGAGACAGCGCCACCAACCCGTCTTCACCACTTTGCAATGTGGTGGTTTGAACCCCTGCGGCATTGGCGCTGAGGTGACCCAGCCACAGCGGGGCCAAGGTGTACAAACGCGCTTGACCTGCGGAATTCAACACCTTGCCAGGGCGCAAATCGATTTGCGCTGCCGTGCCATTGGGGAGTTGACGCCAGGAGTGGGCGTTGCCGCCAAAGCCTGATTGCACATCGATGCCATGCGCTTGAAAAAGGTACGCCTGTGCAGGCAGGTCTTGGCCAGGTTCTTGCAACCATGGAGCCAAATGCCCCAGCACGGTCTCGCGCAGTTCTCGCATCTGGTCTTGTTGCAGTTGGCCAAATCCGCTCAAAGCCAACATGCCTTGACGCTGCAACTGCATTAACTGTGCTGCAGGCTCGTCGCTGTAGAGCACCGATTGGTGCATCACAAAGCGTTGCAAACCTGCGGTGTCAAAGGGCTCGTCTTCTTCACTTGCTTGCGGTGGTATATCCAAGCGAACTTGTAACGAAGCACGGAAATGTACCTCCTCTGGGTGGCGCAACAAAAGACTGAGCTCTTGCTCGGTCAAGCGGCTTAAAGGCACTGCACTTTGGGAGGTTGAAGTTGGTGCAACAGAGGGCGGCAGCGCTGAACGGGTGGCTTGCCAATCAGCAGCATAAGTTAAGAAACCACTGCCTTGCACAAAGTACTTGGAAGAAAACGGCTGCAAGGGTTGCAGCGGTGCTTCAAAGGCTGGCTGGGTCGTCGCGTCGTCGCCATCAGCCGCAAGCTTAGGCAGCGCATGGCAAAGATTCAGATGGTCTAACAACTGCGCCACCAAGACCGAGGGGGGCAGCTTGGCGTGGTCGCTGGCGCGGCGACCTTGCCACGACACATACAAACGCTCTCTGGCAGACAACACCGCTTCTAAAAACAAATAGCGGTCATCTTCGCGGCGAGCTCGGTCACCCGCACGACCTAGGCTTGGGTGGCTCATCAAATCAAAGTCGCGTGGCGCGGGCGAGCGGGGGTAAGCGCCATCGTTCATGCCTAAGAGGCACACCACTTTGAAGGGAATGGCTCGCATGGGCATGAGGGTGGCGAATTGCACTCCCCCGCCCATGAAGCGGCGTTGCAAACCACCCGCGTCCATCTGCGCCAGCCAGTGGCTGCGCACCACTGCCAAGGCCACGGGGCTGTCGAATTGCGCCAACTGGCAGTCGTTCAACCATTGCTCTAAGGGCGTCAAGATTCGATCGAGCAAGCGTTGGTCAGCATCGCCACCCACTTTGAAAAACCGCGCCACCAAGGCCTGCAGCAGCTGTACCCATTGGCTGGGGGTGTGGTCTTGTGAAAGTTGTTGTAGGCTGAGTTGTACGTCTTGCAAACTGCGCAATAAAGCCGAGACCACAGGTGCGTCTAGGCCGTCCACGCCGGTTTGTGAAAACGTGTCTTGCCAAGTGGCATGTGCGTTGTCAGTGACGCCCAAGGCATAGCCCAAGAGCAAACGTTGCAGGCCAAACACCCAGGTGTTGTGAGCGTGGTGAGGTATGTTTGCTTGCACCCCCCAGTGCTGGCGGTGTTGCCCGTCCAAGCCCCAGCGAACGCCTGCATCTGAGAGCAATTGGTGCAGGTCTTGCACATCTTGTGCCTGCAAGTCGTAGCGGTTTCTCACCATCTCCACTTGGAACAAGCCCAGCCATTCGCCCAAACTCCAGCGTAGCTGAGGCAATTGCAGCAAGGTTTGCAGGGCTTGCACAGTGGGTTCTTGGTGCGCTGTGGTGTCTGCCACGGCATAGGGCAAGTGGCGTGAACCCGTGGTGTGGGCTTGCTGCTGGAAACGGCTAAACACCGCATGGATATGCGGTGCAAATGCGGCCATGTCGGGCACCATCACCATGATGTCCGAGGGTTGCAAGTGGGGGTCTGCGTCCAGCCACGCCAAGATGCGGTCGTGCAGCACCTCGACTTCACGTTGGGCCGAATGGGTTTGCACGAATTGAAGGCTGTGGTCGGGTTGGCTGAGCAGGGCGGGGGCTGTGGGCGGTGTATCCAAGCGCAGGATGGCAGATTGCAAGGCTTGCAATACCGAGGCTTGCTGTCCCGCGTCCCGTGCTTCGTTCAGGGGGTCGATGAACAAGTTGACCCGCTCAAAAGGCGCAGCGTTGGGGTCTGCGGCTTCAAAGTTGTCGATGGCATGGAGGTAGTCGCGGCCATGTTTGCCCCACGCAGCCAGCAAAGGGTGGCCCTCTGGAATCAAACTTTCTGTGAGGTGCCCCCAGTGTTCGCGGCTGGGGTTGTGGACAAACATCAGCACGGGGATGAAGCGCCCCAAGGCGACCAAAGCCTCTAGGGTTTGCATCGGCAGCGCGGTGATGCCAAACACCAGTAAACGTGGCGGCAAAACGGCGCGCAGTTGCTGCGCAGACAAGACTTTCAAGGCTTGCATGAACGCTTTGTGAACATCCGAGCGTGCTTGAAAACCAGTTTGTGCTTGCGGCAGGTGCGATTGCACATCGCCCAGCAGGTCGCGCCACATGGCGGCTTGCCAAGCTTGCGCTGGCGGCAGGGCTTGGCCTCGCTCCAGTACATCACGCCCCGCAGCCCAGTGTTCCAGCCAATCGGCGCGGTAATTTTGGTAGCCATCCAGCACGTCGGCCAGTTGCTGTGCCAAGCCAAAGGCGCGGCTGCCTTGGGTGTCGTCGCCAAGGTAATGGGCCAAGGGTGAAAAGCAGGGGTCTTTCAGCCACTCGGGCAGTCGGCGCAAGATACGCCAGACCATAGGCGCTTTGTCCAAGGCCATATGGGCCGGCAGTTTGTCGGCACCCAACACGCTTCGGTAGATTTGCCATAGCTGGCTGGAGGGAAGTTCCAGCCGTGTGGCGGCGCAAATACCCAATGCCGAGGTGTTGGCCAAGGACAGCGTCAGCCAGTGCTTCATGCCATTGCTTTGCACCAGCAGGGTTTCACTTTGCAAAGGAGAGAGGGGGCGCTCTTTCACATAGCTCAGCAAAAGTTCGCGCAGACCTTCCATGCGGTTGCTGTGAAAAACCATGAAACCAGAGGAGGAGGTAGAGGTCATGAACGGCTAGGGGTGAATTGTCAATACCAAGACGATCAGCACCTCGTCTTGAACGGTGTAAATCAAGCGGTAGCCCTGCTGACGCAGCTTGATTTTGTAGCATCCGATCAAGGGGCCTTTCAATGCGCTGCCCGGCAAATGGGGTTGCAGCAGCCGTTTCTTGAGAAGCTTGCGAAAAGTTTCTTTGATCGAACCGTCCAAGGCCTTCCATTCAGCCAATGCGG
>CALPPP020000047.1 GCA_943325485.2 Rickettsia typhi | reverse complement strand
CAAAGCGTCGCCCAAGAACACTTGGCTGGCGTAGAGCTTGCCGGTTTTTTGGTCGAAGGCCAAGGAATTGATGCCGGGCAGGTCTTTGGCCAGTATACGAATGGGGGCGCTGTCGTTGTCGCGGATGCGCACGATGCCTTGCAAGAACGAGGTGTAGGCCATTTCGCCTTTGGGACCAATGGCGATGTCGTCGGCCTGTCCTTCGGGAGAGGCGATCAAGGTCGTGCCTTTACCGGTCTTGATATCGACTTGGGTGATGGATGCGCCCACCACGCTGCCCACCAGTAAGCGGCCTTGGCTGTCAACAGTCAAACCATTGGGGCCTTTGAACAAAGAAGGCGGGACAAGCACCTGAGGTTTGCCATAGTTTTGGGCGAACGCAGCAGCGCCCGTCAGAACCATGGTGGCCAGTGCGACCGCTTTGAGTGTGGGTTTGAACATTGACAGCATGCCTGAATTCTCCATGGGGGGGTTGAACAACTGAAACAAATGAGAACACCCAATGTAAATCCAGTCTGCCAACCATCCAAGCATCGTTTACCCGCCCCCATTAATTGGGGTCTGACCCCAATTAATTTTCTTGAGAGACAGGCACACGAGGCGCTAATGCGCACATCAACTCATAGCCCACGGTACCGGCTGCGGCCGCGACTTCGTCGATGCACAACACCTCGCCAGTACTGGCTTTGCCCCACAGGGTGACTTCGCTGCCAAGCGGGGCTTGGGGCGCGGGCGTGAGGTCCACGCACAACATGTCCATGCTGACGCGTCCGACCGTTGCACAACGCACACCGCTGACCAAGACCGGTGTGCCACTGGGCGCATGACGCGGATAGCCATCGGCATAGCCGCAGGCAACGACCCCGATGCGCATGGCATGAGCCGCTTTGAAGACGCCGCCATAACCCACCTCGTCGCCAGCCTTTAAATCTTGCACGCTGATGATTTGGCTGCGCAAACTCATGGCCGGCAGCAAACCCCAATGCGCTGCGTTGTGCAAGGGATGGTCGGGCGCACTGCCGTACAGCGCAATACCAGGGCGCACCCAATCGGCCAGCACAGCTGCGTTGGTGCCGTGGCGCAAAACAGCGGCACTGTTGGCCAAGCTGCGCTCGCCTTGTAAGTCATGGGTACAGGCATGAAAGCAGGCAAGCTGCTCAGCCACACCTTGCGCATCGTCCGCATGGGCGAAATGGGTCATCAAGGTAATTTCATCCACCTGCGGCAAGGCGTTCAAGCGCACCCAAGCTGATCGAAAGCGTTCGGGCGCAAAGCCCAAGCGGTTCATGCCACTGTTCATTTTCAAAAACACCCGATGCGGCACTTGGGTTTTGTGGCGACTCAGCATGTCAATTTGTGCCTCGGTGTGCACCACATGCCACAGGTCCAGACGGGAACACAGCTCTAAGTCGCGCTGCTCGAACACGCCTTCGAGCAACAAAACAGGGCCACGCCAGTCCAGGTCGCGCAAAATTTGCGCCTCAGCCAAATCCAGCACGGCGAAGCCATCGGCACTGCGCAAACCTTCAAACACACGCGCCACGCCATGGCCATAGGCATTGGCCTTCACCACGGCCCATAGGCGGGCGTCGCCTGTGGCCAACCTTAAGCGCGCAAGGTTGGCCTGCAAAGCCTGGGTGTGGATAAGGGCATAGAGGGGGCGGGGCATAAGGACAATTGTCGCAGGCTCAAACAAGCGCAAACGGCGTGATATAACTCACAAGGACTCAGGGCTTTCGCCCCACGATCACCTTTCATGCCCTCTTCCTTGAACCGCCTCTCCCACTTTCCTCTTTACTTATGAAGCGCGGTTTTTACACCATCATGGCGGCGCAGTTTTTCAGCTCGCTGGCCGACAACGCTTTGTTTGTGGCCGCAGTCGAGTTGATCAAAGCCAGTGGAGGTGACGAGTGGCAGCGTGCCGCTTTGGTGCCTATGTTTGCTTTGTTTTATGTGGTGCTCGCACCTTTTGTGGGTGCTTTTGCAGATTCGCGCCCCAAGGGACAGGTGATGTTCATGAGCAATGGCATCAAGGTGCTGGGTTGTTCGATGATGCTGTTCGGCTCGCACCCGCTGCTCTCCTACGCCATCGTCGGTTTGGGTGCGGCGGCGTATTCCCCCGCCAAGTACGGCATCCTCACCGAGTTGCTCCCCGCGTCCTTGTTGGTTAAAGCCAATGGCTGGATCGAAGGTTTGACAATTGCCTCCATCATCTTGGGCGTGTTGTTGGGTGGTCAACTGGTAGGACCTCATATTTCCAGTTTGTTGCTGTCGATTGATGTGCCCCAGTTGGACACCCCCATAGACACGCCACCTGAAGCAGCGATTTGTGTCTTGGTGTTTTTGTATGGCTTGGCTGCATGGTTCAACACCCGCATACCCGATACCGGTGTCGCCTTGATTCCCCTCAAGGCCGATGAACAGCGGCCCTTGGCCCACCACTTGTTGGCCTTGGTACCCGATTTTTGGCAGTGCAACCAACGCCTGTGGCGAGACAAATTGGGCCAAATTTCCTTGGCAACCACCACCTTGTTTTGGGGCGCCAGCGGTAACTTGCGCTACATCGTGCTGGCATGGAGCGCGGTGGCTTTGGGCTACACCACCACACAAGCCTCGTCGCTGGTGGGCGTGATCGCCATTGGCACGGCTGTGGGTGCGGTGGTGGCTTCCATGCGCACCACATTGGCCGATGCGCCGCGCCTGATGTTCTTGGGCATCGCCATGGGCTTGCTGGTGCTGGTGATGAATTTCATCGACAACGTTTGGGTTGCAGCGCCGTTTTTCATTTTGCTGGGCGGCTTGGGTGGCTTTTTGGTGGTGCCCATGAATGCTTTGCTGCAACACAGAGGCCACAACCTGATGGGCGCAGGTCGCTCCATCGCGGTGCAAAACTTCAATGAGCAAGCCTGTATCTTGGCGCTGGGTGGCTTGTATGCAGCAGCATCCGCCATGGGCTTGAGCGCCTTCAACGCCATCGTTTGTTTTGGCGTTATCGTGGCTGGCAATATGTGGCTGATACAGCGCTGGCACCAAAGCAATTGCAAACACCACGCCCAAGAGGTGGAGCGCTTGCTCGATATCGCCCGCCAAGACCCCTCTCACTGAAGCCATGACAAGCACTTGGCGGCCAGTACTTGGCCTGTTGTTCAATGCGTTGGTGTTTGGTCTGAGTTGGTGGCCACTGCGGGAGATGCAGTCTCTGGGCCTGCACCCTTTGTGGGCCACCGCTTTCATGTACGGCTTTGCCTGTGTTTGCATTTCAGTGCTGCGTCCCCACACTTGGCGCAGCATGACAGAGCATCCTGCGCTTTGGTGGTTGTTTCTGGGCTCGGGTTTGACCAATTTAGGCTTTAACTGGGCCGTCACCTTGGGCGATGTGGTGCGGGTGGTGCTGCTTTTTTACACCATGCCCGCCTGGTCGGTGTTGTTTGCATGGTTGCTATTGGATGAGCGCCCCACCCGCTGGTCGCTGCTGCGTTTGGCCTTGGCTTTGTGCGGCGTGGCTCTGGTGCTCAAAACCCCCGAGATGGACTGGCCTTGGCCCTCCTCGGCCATGGATTATTTAGCGCTGTTGGGTGGCGCCAGTTTTGCACTGAACAACGCGATGCTGAAAAAGCTAGCGCACCTGCCCGAGGCCGATCGCATGGCGGGCATGTTTGGCGGGGGCATGGCCTTGACCGCTTTGGCTGCACTGGCGGGTGCACCGTCTGGTTTGGTGGTTTGGCCGCAAGACTTTACATGGTGGCCCTATGCCTTGGGCTTGGCAGTGTTGTTGCTCGCCTCCAACCTGAGTTTGCAGTTTGGGGCGGCGCGCTTGGCCGCCAGTACCACCGCCTTGGTGATGCTGTCGGAGATTGTCTTTGCCACGCTTTCCTCGGTGGCGCTGGGCGCCTCCGAACTCAGCACGCGCAAACTGCTGGGCGGCTTGCTGATCGTGTTGGCAGCAGCTTTGGCGGCTTGGCCCGGCAGGGACAAGCCAGATTAGCGACAATGCTTTTCCTAACTTGTGGAGAACACACATGGCAACTGTTTATGACTTTGAAGCGCAAACCATCGATGGCCAAACGGTGGCACTCAGCGCCTACCAAGGCAAAGTGCTGTTGATCGTCAACACAGCCAGCGCCTGTGGCTTCACACCGCAATTTGCGGGCCTTGAAAAACTGCACCAAGACTATGCCGACCAAGGCTTGGTGGTGTTGGGCTTTCCCTGCAACCAGTTTGGCAGCCAAGACCCTGGTAGCAATGAAGAAATCGGCGCTTTTTGCCAAAAAAACTATGGTGTGTCTTTCCCCATGATGGCAAAAACCGAGGTCAATGGTGCCCAAGCACATCCGCTTTACCAATGGCTCAAGACCCAAGCGCCGGGCGTCTTGGGCAGCGAGGGCATCAAATGGAATTTCACCAAATTCTTGGTCGGCAAGGACGGCGTGAGCGTCAAGCGCTACGGCTCGGTGGACACGCCCGCATCGGTTAGCAAAGACATTGCTGCTGCCTTGGCTATTTAGTCTATTTTTTTGGATACTGAGCAGTACTTTAGGTTTTAAAACTGCCAGGCCATAGTTATCATGCAAACATGCATGCTCTGGCTGGATTTATTGCCCGAAACTGGCCCGATGATTTAGGGCGTCAGCGACATTTGTTATTGCGCGGCTATATCTGTGTTGCCTTGCTGATCATTGGCGGCTTTTGTTTTCTCTCTGGCCCTTACCAACAAGTTTCCATCAGTCTGTGGGCCATGGCGGCGCTGACGCTGGTCAGCGCTTTGTACATCTGGCGCGGCTGGGGCGTGGCACTTGTCACCCATGTCTTGCTGGCGATTAGCTTTGCCCTGATTTACACCATCTGTTTGCATACCGGCGGCCTGGCCTCGCCGCAAATTTTGTGGCTGGGCATCATTCCCCTGCCTTGCTTGGTGTTGATGGGCTTCAAAGACACTTTTGTGTGGGTAGGCATCACCATGACGGCGATAGCCAGCTTGTTTGGGCTGACATGGGTGGGCTACCTACCGCAAAATTTTGCTTTTGAACCGCAACACATCAATTGGGCTTTGATTTCTTTGATGTGCATTGCAGCCAATGTGTTTTGGGTGCCGCTGTTTTATTTCGCATTGAACAAACAACAACTTAACAATTTGCGTGAACGCAATGCGGAGCTGGAAAACAGTCGCAAAGCTTTGCTGCAATCAGAGGCCTATAAAGACGAGTTTGTGGCGGCGGTAGGCCATGAACTGCGCACCCCTATGAATGCTATTTTGGGCTTTAACGATGTGCTGCTTGATGATATGCAGCTCGCCCCTGCTGAACGCGAAACCGTGCGTCTGATTCGCGTGTCTACCGACCGGCTGTTGAAGTTGGTGAACCAAATTTTGGATTTTTCCCAGCTGCAAGCTGGCCGCTTGCAACTTCACCCCATGCCTGTGCGCATCAGCGACGCCTTAGCGCAGTGCCAGCAAACCTTTGGCGCAGCCGCGAGCGAGCAGGTACGGCTGGTCACAGAGCTTGACCCCGCCATTCCTGAATGGCTGAGCTTGGATGCACAACGTGTCAAAGAGGTGCTGTGCCATTTGCTCGACAACGCATTCAAGTTCACCACGCACGGCGAGGTACGGCTGCGCTTAACTCGTCAACAACATGAGTTGCAATTTGAAGTGATCGACAGCGGCAGCGGCATTCCCTTAGAGCTTCAAGAACATATCTTCAAACGCTTTGAACACGCCGATCAAGCCACGTTGCGCCAATTTGGTGGCACCGGTTTGGGCTTGGCCATCTCTAAACAACTGGTGGCTTTGTTTGGCGGCTCCATGGGCTTGGAGAGTACGCCCGGTGTGGGCTCACGGTTTTGGTTTCGCATTCCCTTGGTGGCATGCGAGGCGCCTATGCATTCAGCTTTCAGCGCAGATGCGCCTGACCTGAGCCAACAGGCCTTGCGAATGCTGTTGGTCGACGACAACCCCGTCAATTTGCAGGTGGCGCGTTATGTATGCCAAAGCATATGGCCCAAAGCGCACATCGTCGAAGCCGCCAGCGGCGTTCGGTGCTTGGCCTTGCTGCAAAGCGATGCGTTTGATGTGGTTTTGATGGACATGTTCATGCCCGGCATGAGTGGGCCACAAACTTGTCACGCTATTCGACATGATTTACCTGCACCGCTGTGCGATGTGCCGGTCATCGGCTTGACCGCCAGCACCCATGCGCAAGACCGTCAACTGTGCTTAGACGCTGGCATGAACGAGGTCTTGTCCAAGCCCATGGACAAAGCCCGTTTGGCCGCTATCGTCAACAGCCAGCTACATGCAGCACAGACAGCACAAGGCAGCCATGTCGACTGAAATACCCGTTACCTTTGCCTCTGCTTGGTGGGAATTGGTTCTGCCCAAATGGTTGCCCGAGAAATTTCGCACCACCCACTTGGGTCCGTTTTTGATTTTTGTATGGATCATCTCCCTTGGCTTGTTGCTGCTGTCTTTTTTAAGCACCAACCAACCCTCTCAACTTAGCTTGGTGATCACGGCATGTGCTTTCTTGTTGTTAAGCGCAGGTGCGGTCTTGGGTCTGCCAGTGGCCGTGGCGGTACACCTTGGCCTGCTGGTCAGCAGCTTGCATTTGCTGCACGAGGCATTCCATTCCGGCGGCGTGTTTTCGGTGGCCATGGCTTGGTTTGCGTTGCTGCCTTTGCTGCCTTTGTTTGCGATTGGTGTGATTCACGCCGCGGTCTGGTTTGTCTTGTCCTTGCTCGTCTATGTGGGTGTTTGGTGGGCCACCTACCAAGGCTGGTTTCCCCAGCACTTGGATACCGACGCTGCCATTCTTTGGTACAGCGGTTTGAGCTATGTAATGAATTGTTTGATCATGCTGAGTTTGCCCTTGTTATCCGAGCGTGTGTTTCAAAACAACCTTGCACGTACCCATGCACGGGAGCAAGAGTTGCTGAAACTGCGAGCAGATTTGTTGCGTTCGCAAAACTTTAAAAACTCGTTCATTTCCACTTTGAGCCACGAGTTGCGAACACCGTTGAATGCGATTTTGGGCTTCAATGATTTGCTGGTGGGTTCGCTACAGAACAATCCACAGGCCCTGTCCTTGGTCAAGCTCTCGCACCAAGCGGGAGAGCATTTGCTCACCGTCATCAATGACGTGCTGGATTTTTCCCAAATGCAAATGGGGCACTTGAACATCAACCCCGAACCCTTCGAGTTGCGCACCAGCGTCACCAGTGCGTTCAAATTGTTCGAGCAAAAAGTCGACAGCATGGACATCGACTACCTGCTAGACGTGGCTGACGATGTGCCCACCACCATCGTCACCGACCGCCATCGCTTAACCCAAATTTTGGTGAACTTGCTGGGCAACGCCATCAAATTCACCCACAAGGGTTCGGTCAGTTTGCGGGTCTCGCGTGTTGGTGCGTCATTGCTGTTTGAGGTGCAAGACACCGGCATCGGCGTGGCCGTGGACAGGCTTGCCAAAATTTTCGAGCGCTTTGAACAAGCCGATGTGCAAACCGCCAGTTTGTACGGCGGTAATGGCTTGGGCTTGTCGATTTGCTACCAATTGGTACATCGCTTGGGCGGCACCATTGGGGTTGACAGTCAACTGGGTCAAGGCTCGCGGTTTTGGGTGCGCTTGCCTTTGCAAGAAGCACCTGCACAGGCATCCTTGCCAGCGACAGCCGAGAGTCAAAGGCATTGGCAAGACATGCACTTGCGGTTTTTGATTGTGGACGACCACCCTGTGAACCGCTTGCTGGCCTGCAATATCGTGCAATCACAATGGCCCAAAGCCTATGTGTGCCAAGCCAGCCAAGGCCATGAAGCGCTGGCGTGTTTGCAGCGTGAAGATTTTGATTTGGTGCTGATGGACATGGTCATGCCCGAGATGGACGGCATTGAAGCCACCGCCCAAATCCGTCAACACATGCAGTCGCCCATGCAGCACGTGCCTGTGATTTTGCTGACCGCCAATGTCAACGCCCAAGACCATTTGCGCGGCCTACGTGCGGGTATCAATGCCTTGATGGTCAAACCTTTTGACCGCACCAAGCTTTGCGCTTTGATTGAAGAGCAACTCCTGACATCGGCGACGTTTTTACAGCGCTTGGCACAAGAGCGCTAAGCCGCCTT
>CALPPP020000046.1 GCA_943325485.2 Rickettsia typhi | reverse complement strand
ATGCGCCCACGCGGCTTCAAGCCCAGCGCTTTGCCTTTGGCTTCGCTGCCAATCAATACCGCTGCCGCACCATCCACGATGCCCGAGGAGTTGCCGGCTGTATGCACATGGTCGATGCGCTCAACCTGCGGGTAGCGCGACAAAGCCACTGCGTCAAAACCCATCTTGCCCATGTCGGCAAAGCTGGGCTTCAATGCACCCAAACCTTCCAAGGTGGTGCGGGGTTTGATGAACTCGTCGCGCTCCAACACGGCAAGGCCAATCTCATCGAAAACAGGCATCACCGAGCGGTCGAATTTGCCAAGGCTTTGTGCGGCAGCGGCACGTTGCTGCGAGGTGAGTGCGAATTGATCCACATCTTCACGACGCCAACCCGCCATGGTCGCAATCAAATCAGCACCTATGCCTTGCGGCGTGAAACCTGTAGCAGCATTGGTGGCGGGGTCTTGCGCCCACGCACCGCCGTCCGAACCCATGGGGACGCGTGACATGCTTTCCACACCACCTGCCACCACCAAATCTTCCCAACCGCTGGCGACTTTTTGCGCGGCCATGTTCACAGCCTCTAGGCCTGAGGCACAAAAGCGGTTGATTTGCACACCCGACACGCGAAAGTCCCAGCCTGCTTTGAGCAAAGCGGTCTTGGGCAACACTGAGCCCTGCTCACCTACCGGTGACACGCAACCCATCACCACATCATCGACCTCGGCAGGGTCAAAATCATGGCGGGCTTGCAGCTGGTTCAGCAATCCGCCCAGCAAATCCACGGGTTTGACGCTGTGCAAACTGCCGTCTTTTTTGCCTTTGCCGCGCGGTGTACGTACCGCATCGAAAATCATGGCATGGGTCATGGGTCATCTCCTTGTTCTGTTGGAAGATGATAATTTAGTTAAGATGAATGCATGGCTCGCATCGACTCCCCACGCTCTCAACCCCCGCCTCAGGTTCAAGCAAAACCTCAGGCAAAGCCAAGACCTGAAGTTCCTAAAGAACTCAGGCAGATTGAGCCTGAGGTTAAACAGCAGCCCAGAAGCAGTGCGTCCAAAGGTTCAAGGGTAGATATCAAGGCCTGAGCTGCCATGAATCCCAACAACCCACGCCTTCACGCTCTGGACAACCTGCGCGGTGTGATGATGTGGCTGGGCATCCTGTTCCATGTCAGCCTGCTGCACATCAGTTACACCCAAAATCCCCTTTTTTGGATAGACCCCCAAACCACCATTGCCGCCGATCTGCTGGTGGGCTTTATCCATTGCTTTCGCATGCCTGTGTTTTTTATCTTGGCCGGATTTTTTGCTGCCATGCTGTTGAATAAGCAAGGCTTGGCGGGCATGTTGCGCAACAGAGTCCATCGCATTGCACTTCCCTTTGGGGTGTTTTGGTTAGTGCTGTTTCCTTTGACCATCGCCAGTATCTTGCTGCATTTGCACAAAGCCTATGACGGCCAATGGGGCATGGACCTGAAGTTGCTACCCAACAGCGGTCCCACCGCATCTGTCGATGCAATCCATATGTGGTTTTTATGGATGCTGATGTGGTTCTATGTTTTTACTGCCTGCATCGCTAAGCTAGCTCAGCGTCTCAACAACCTTCAAAAGGTGAGAGAGGCACAAATGGTCAGGTGGATGGTCTTGCATCCCTTGGCCCCTGTGCTGCTTGCCATTGCGCTCGCCCTGACCCAAGCCGATGCGCCCATGGGTGTATTGGAAACCAATACCTCGTTCACGCCGCCCTTGGCCCAATGGTTTCACTACAGCATGTTTTACCTGTGGGGGATAGGTCTGTTTATTCATCGCCATGAAGCCTTTGACACGCTGGTACGGCGTTGCAAGCCCAACTTGCTTGCCAGCCTGCTGGTGTTCAGTCTTTTCCTAGGATTAGGTGGCATCCACAATCAAACCCCTGATCGCAATGCCCATGCAACAGTTTGGCTGGCAGCGCTGTACAGCCTGAGTTCATGGCTGATGTGCCTGACATGGGTAGGCTATTTTTTACGCTATGTCAACCACAGCTCCCCCGTGTTGGGTTACCTCGCGCAAAGTTCGTATTGGGTGTATTTGGTGCATTACCCCATCACCATTTTCATAGGCGCGGCGTATTACGAGTGGACAGCCACCGCAGGACTGAAAATCTTGTCAAATGTGCTGGTCACCACCGTGGTTTGTGTGGCCACTTACCAAGTCTTTGTCAGACGCAGTTTTATTGGCGTCTTTCTGAACGGCAAGAAATACAGTTGAATTAAAAAGACCTCGGCAAACCAAGTACATGTTCGGCCATGTAGGCATAAATCAAATTGGTAGAGATGGGCGCCACCTGGTACAAACGGGTTTCGCGAAACTTTCGCTCGACATCGTATTCACTGGCAAAACCAAACCCGCCATGGGTTTGCAAACACACATTGGCGGCCTCCCATGAGGCTTTGGCGGCCAAGTATTTCGCCATATTGGCTTCTTTACCGCAGGGCTGAGTTGCGTCAAAAAGCTCGCAAGCCTTCCAACGCATCAGATTGGCTGCTTCGGTTTCCATGTAAGCGTCAGCAATAGGGAATTGAACACCTTGGTTTTGACCAATGGGTCGGCCAAACACCACCCTGTCTTTGGCATAGCGACGGGCGCGGTCGATGAACCAATAAGCGTCACCAATGCATTCGGCCGCAATCAAAATGCGCTCGGCATTCAAGCCGTCCAGAATGTAGGAAAAGCCTTTGCCTTCTTCGCCAATCAAGTTGTCTGCAGGAATTTCCAGTTGATCAAAAAAGACTTCATTGGTTTCGTGGTTGACCATATTGCGAATGGGCTTGATGGTCATGCCATGCTTTAAGGCCATGTTCACATCCACAATGAAAATCGACATGCCTTCGCTTTTGCGCTTGACTTGGTCCAGTGCTGTCGTGCGTGCCAACAAAATCATCAGGTCCGAATGTTGAAGGCGAGAAATCCACACTTTTTGACCATTGACCACATAGCGGTCGCCGCGCTTGACTGCCGTGGTTTTGAGTTGGGTGGTGTCGGTGCCGGTGGTGGGTTCGGTCACTGCCATGGACTGCAGTCGCCATTCACCGGTCGCTATTTTGGGAAGGTAATGGGCCTTTTGCTGCGCAGAGCCATGGCGCAACAAAGTACCCATGTTGTACATCTGACCATGGCATGAACCCGCGTTACCTCCGCTGACATTGATTTCTTCCATGATGACAGAGGCTTGCGCCAAACCCAAGCCAGAGCCGCCGTACTCGGCAGGAATCAAAGCGGCCAACCAGCCCGCACTCGTCAACGCCTCGACAAAGGCTTGTGGGTAGGCGCGTTGCTCATCGATGTTTTGCCAGTAAGTTGCATCAAAACCAGCGCACAAGGCTCTGATGGCGTCGCGCAATTCTTGGTGTTCGTCAACTGGTGGTAATTCAGTGGTCATCTGTGTCAGTTCAATTCAGCATCGGCCTGCATTGTCAGCCAATCTTGGTGGTCCTGTGCCCATAAGCGACAGCGAATGCCATCTGAATGCATTTGGGCATTCACCCGCATACGCCGCTGGTCTGCACATTCAAAAATAGGACGAACAGCTTTGAACGAAAAGCGTTTGACGGTTCTGTCGGTATGCTGGCCCAGCAGATCCATCAACAAGGTAGCGATCAACGGCCCGTGGACCACCAAACCTGGATAGCCCTCGACCTCGCTGGCGTATTTGCGGTCGTAATGAATGCGGTGTGCATTGAAGGTCAATGCCGAATAGCGAAATAACAAAACATCGTCTGGCACGACATCGCGGCTCCACACTTCGCCAGCGCTATGACCGGTTTCAACCATGGTGTGCGCCGCAACCGGCGGCAAAGGTTTGTCAGTTGGTGCAGCATGGTCTCGGTAAACAATGTCGTGGGTTTCGCGCAAACACAAGCCTTGTGCGCCGTGGTACTGATGTTCTACACAAACAAACACCAGGTCACCACCGCGCCCTTTTTTAGGGGTGACAGATTGAATCGACGAGGTTCGCGTGAGCGTTTCGCCCATATGGATTGGGGCTAAAAAGTCTAGGCTGCCACCCGCCCACATGCGCCTAGGCAGGGGCACAGGAGGCAAAAACCCGCCCCGCTTAGGGTGTCCGTCCGCCCCCAGTTGAGACTGCTTGGTAGAAGGTAAAAAATACAACCAATGCCACAAAGGTGGCAAGCGGTCACCTTGCTGCAAAGCGTTGTCTCGGTCAAGCAGCGCAGACATAGACCGAACAGGTGCGACTGTGATGGTGTCTTGGCGGGTTTCTTTTTTGCCAACCCAAGCGCTTAAAAGTGATGTGTCAAATTCAGTCATCAAAACACCGAGTGCTCACCCAATTGCACATTTGCTTGACCCGCAAGCAATTGGTCGTAATGCGCAAACAAGGTTTGTGTGCCAAACGATGGCGTGGCTTGCGCGTCATAGCGCATCGTTTGCGCATCCCACACCAACATGGATTCGGTCGCGTAGTAACGGCCAATGCGAGCGAGTTCGGCTTTGGCCGCCAAGCTTGGGACAAACCACCCAAGAATGCTCAACACTTGAATGATGACATCCAACAACGCGACAGGAACGTGTTTGTAGTTGGGCGGCTTGCCCATGGCTTTGAACAAATACTCACCCTGCTGCAAAGGGGTGATGGCCTCACCAGGTCCACCGATGGGAAGGATTCGGTTGTGCTTAGTGGTGTCACTGAGACATTCAGCAATGAACATGCCCAGATCGTGGTCACTGATGGGTTTGCAAGCGCTTAGCTGACCGTCTGCAAACAACAAGAACGGCTTGTTCTGTTGCAGCCTTTTGATTTGCCCAGACAAAGACTTGAAAAAAGCAGTGGGGCGAACAATGGAATACACCAAACCAGATTCGCTCAACTCTTTTTCAAAAGCCAGCTTAGCCTGTTGAAAGGCCAGCAAAGGTTTTTGCACACAAATGGCGGAAAGCAAAACAAACTGGACAACGCCTGCTTGTTTGGCAATTTGGAGTAACTGTGAATGGGCTTGGTAGTCAATTGCCCAAGCATCTTTGGGCACACCGGTGCGTGAAGCCATGCAAGAAACAAAGGCATCAAAGCGCTCGCCTTGCAAGCCCTCGTTCGTGACAGATTCAATGGACTGCACATCGCCAAAGCGAACCACCGCGCCGGCAAGCAACTCGCGGGTTTGGCTTTGTGATGACGGGCCATTCACACCAGCTTTGTGGCGCACAAAGCAAACTACCTCGTGGCCACGCTCTAGCAAGGCTTTGCAAGTGGCTTGACCAATGGTGCCGGTGGCTCCGAATAAAAGTACGCGCATAAGTGCGTGAGTTTAAATCGCGAACTTCAGAGGTAAAGGAGGATAGGTGGGTAGCTGGCGGAAACGAAGGGATTCGAACCCTTGATGAGGCTCAACACCCCATACTCCCTTAGCAG
The DNA here is from genome assembly GCA_943325485.2 of Rickettsia typhi. Classification (GTDB taxonomy): domain Bacteria; phylum Pseudomonadota; class Gammaproteobacteria; order Burkholderiales; family Burkholderiaceae_C; genus Limnohabitans. Next base: position 2,742 of record CALPPP020000046.1, on the reverse strand, counting down.
GGGAGCACCTTCGGCCACTCGGTCACGTTTCCAGCTGATTTATTATGCCTGATTCTTCTCTAAGTCAAAGGCTTTGTGCAGGGCACGCACAGCCAACTCCAGGTATTTCTCGTCAATTACCACGGAAGTTTTGATTTCGCTAGTGGAAATCATCTGAATATTGATGCCCTCAGCGCTCAAAGATTCAAACATGCGGCTGGCCACACCCACATGGCTGCGCATGCCAATGCCCACGATAGATACCTTGCAAATCTTGGTGTCGCCAATGACTTCTGGCGAACCTAAGTCAGCCATGACTTTGGTTTTGAGCAACTCCATGGCGCGGGCGTGGTCGTTTCGGTTGACGGTGAAGCTGAAGTCAGTCAAACCACCTTTGCTGATGTTTTGAATGATCATGTCAACTTCAATATTGGCCTGAGCCACAGCGCCCAAAATCTTGTAAGCAATGCCGGGTTTGTCGGGCACGCCGATGATGGAAATTTTGGCTTCATCACGGGTGAAGGCGATGCCCGATACGATGGCTTGTTCCATTTGTTCGTCTTCCTCAAAAGTAATCAAAGTGCCAGACTTGGCTTCCTCGTGAATATCAATGTCCCATGGCGTAAAGCTTGAAAGTACACGAAGCGGTACTTTGTATTTGCCCGCAAACTCCACCGAACGGATTTGCAATACCTTGCTACCCAGTGACGCCATCTCCAGCATCTCTTCAAAACTGACGGTGTGCAAACGTCTGGCTTCGGGGACGACGCGGGGGTCGGTGGTGTACACACCATCCACATCGGTGTAAATCAAACACTCCGCAGCCTTCATGGCAGCAGCAACTGCCACTGCCGAGGTGTCGGAGCCGCCGCGACCTAAAGTGGTGATGTGGCCTTCACTGTCGACACCTTGGAAACCGGTGATGATGACCACTTTGCCAGCAGCCAAATCGGCACGCACACGCGCATCGTCAATCGATTCGATACGCGCTTTGGTGAAAGCACTGTCGGTGCGAATAGGCACTTGCCAACCTGCATAGCTGACCGAGGACATCCCTTCTGCCTGCAAAGCAATGGCCAACAAAGCAGACGATGCTTGCTCGCCGGTGGCGGCCAGTGCGTCGAGTTCTCTGAAGTGTTCGGCGTTGCTTGACTGTGGCGACAGCTCTTTGGCTAGACCCAACAAACGGTTGGTCTCGCCGCTCATGGCAGAGGGAACGACCACCATCTGGTGCCCCGCTCTGGCCCATTTGGCCACGCGCTTAGCCACATTGCGTATGCGTTCGGTCGAGCCCATGGAGGTGCCGCCGTATTTATGAACGATCAAAGCCATCGTAGTAGAGAGTATGTCTATGCAAAAGCTAGAAATTGTACCAATCGATGTTGCTGCCGACTCGACGCACAAAGCCAACGCCAACTTTGATGTCAATTTGGTGCCCACGCGTACGACAAGCGTCGATTTGGTGCAGCAGTTGATCAAGCTGTGCGCTGCTGCAAGCGACTTGCCGCTGTAGCAACCAAGCCCGCAACACATTGGCTTGGCGCGCCACACTGAGTTGCTGTAATGCCGCCAATTGAGGAGGCGCCCCAATACGCTGCAAATCGATCAAGGCCATGTCATCCAAAACCCGTTGGGCTTGTGCCGCATGTCGCGCACTGCGACCAAAGGTCTGGCGAAATGAAGGGAAGGCTTCTTCAAGAACAGGCAGTAATTGGTGACGAATACGGTTGCGGGTATAGCGTTCATCTTGGTTGCTAGGGTCCTCTACCCAAGACACACCTTCATGCACCAACCAGTCGCGCAACTGCTGGGCAGGCACATCCAGCCAAGGGCGGTGAATGCGCAAGCCCCCACGCTCGACAAACGCTGGCATGGCCGACAGACCTGGCAAGCCAGCGCCACGGGTTAAGGCCAGCAACAAGGTCTCCACTTGATCGTCAGCGTGTTGCGCCAAGGCAATGTCTTGAATGGTGCCGCCCCAATGTGTTTGTAACACCTGTGAATAGGCTTGGTAACGCGCTTGCCTGGCAGCGTCCTCTGGGCTTTCGCCACTGTTGGGGTGTGCGTTGACATGGGTCACCACCAAAGGCACAGACCACAAGTCACACAGTGTTTGGCAATGGGATGCGAAATCGTCTGCAGCAGCCTGCAAACCATGGTGCACATGAACAGCACGCACCTGCCCTGGCCACTGCTTGGCGCAAGCCAACAGCAAAGCGCAGGAGTCTGCGCCACCGCTGAGGGCAACCGCAAAAGGCAAAGAAGGGGTGAACTTTGCGAGCGTGGGCGGCGCCAAGTTATCGGGCGTCAGCTTTGGTGTCCGTGAATCGACCATAGCTTTGTAAGCGCTCGTAACGCTTGTCGAGCAGCTCTTTGACCTTGAGGTCGCTGACTTGACGCCACGCATCGTTGAGGCCACGCTTGAGTTGCGACGCCATCTGTTTGGTATCGCGGTGCGCACCACCCACGGGTTCATTGACGATCTTGTCGACCAGGCCCAGGGCTTTCAAGCGATGGGCTGTGATGCCCAAGGCATCCGCAGCGTCCGATGCGCGGTCCGAGGTCTTCCACAAAATGGAGGCACAACCTTCGGGGCTGATGACGGAGTAAATCGAGTACTGCAACATCAAAAGCTGGTCGGCCACGCTGATGGCCAATGCGCCGCCTGATCCACCCTCGCCGATGATGGTGGTGATGATGGGCACTTGCAGTTGTGCCATCTCGAAAATATTGCGGCCAATGGCCTCAGACTGGCTGCGCTCT
>CALPPP020000045.1 GCA_943325485.2 Rickettsia typhi | reverse complement strand
TTGCGCACCCAGCGCCGAGCCGGTGTCGGTGGCGCAAGACCGTGCGCGGGAAAAAGCGCATTTTGTGCGCTGCGGTGTGCCGGTGGCGCCTCATGCGGTGTTGCACAGCCTTGAAGAAGTGCAACAGGTGAACGCCAAGCTGCTTCCCGGTATTTTGAAAACCACCCGCTTAGGCTATGACGGCAAAGGTCAGGTGCGGGTAACGACTTTGACAGAACTCTGCGCTGCTTGGCAGCAATTGCAAACTTCAGCCACGCCTACCGTGTGCATATTGGAAAAACGCTTGCCTCTGGCCGCCGAGTGTTCGGTGGTGCTTGCACGCGGCCATGACGGCCAGATGGTGCATTTGCCGCTGCAAGTGAATTTGCACCGCGATGGCATCTTGGCGGTGACCGAGGTGTTTGAACACGCAATGCCTGCCGCCACCGAACAACAAGCTTTACAGGCGGCCTTTGAGGTAGCTCGGGGCTTGAACTATGTGGGCGTGCTGTGCGTGGAGTTTTTCGTGCTGCAAGACGGCCCCGATCGCGATGCGCTGGGCCCCTTGGTGGTCAATGAGATTGCCCCGCGCCCCCACAACAGCGGTCACCACAGCATCGACAGCTGCGATGTGTCGCAGTTCGAATTGCAAGTGCGTTGCATGGCGGGTTTGCCGCTGACTGCACCGCGCTTACACAGCCCATGCGTGATGCTCAATCTGTTGGGCGACTTGTGGTTTGAGCATGGCACTCAAGCCATTGAGCCCCCTTGGCCGCAGGTGCTGGCCTTGCCCGGTGCGCATCTGCATCTGTACGGCAAAAGCGAGGCCCGCAGGGGGCGCAAGATGGGCCACCTCACCCTCACCGCCGCCACGCCCGACGCTGCGACAGCGCTTGCCCTGCAGGCCGCGGCTTTGCTGGGCATTGCAGCGTGGTGACGGCTTATTCAGATGAGGTAATAGACGCGGCGCAAGCCTTGGCAAGGGGTGAGTTGATTGGCTTGCCGACAGAAACTGTGTATGGCTTGGCGGCTGACGCCTTGAACCCCAAAGCAGTCGCAGCCATCTTCAGCGCCAAAGGTCGCCCCGCAGACCATCCACTCATCGTGCATGTGTCAGATGCTGCGCAAGTCGCGGTATTTGCCAGCAGTGTGCCGGTTTTTGCGAAGAAATTGATGGCGGCTTTTTGGCCTGGCCCGCTGACGCTTATCTTGCCCCGCATGGCAGGTGTCGCCGACACCGCTGCGGGTGGTCACGCCACGGTTGCGCTGCGCTGCCCCTCGCACCCCATGGCCAGGGCGCTGTTGAAGGCGGCGCATAACTTGGGCGTGAAAGGCGTCGCAGCCCCAAGTGCCAATTTGTTTGGCCGCGTTAGCCCCACCACCGCGGCGCATGTGCGTGAGGCCTTTCCTGCCTTGCTGGTGCTGGATGGCGGGCCTTGTGATGTGGGGATTGAGTCCACCATCGTCGACTGCAGCCGTATGTCGCCTGAGCTGCTGCGCCCCGGCATGCTGAGTCAGTCGCAACTCAGTGCGGCTTGCGGAGTAAAGGTGCTGAGCGCTTTGCCACATTTGGCAGACACCAAGCCTGAATTAAGCACCGCTGCCCCTGGCAGCTTGGCCTCGCACTACGCACCCCGAGCACGTGTGCGCCTCCTGAGTGCTGAGCAGATGGCTTCGCGTTTGCCAACCACCGGCCAATCACTGGCGGTATGGGTGCGCAGTGGATTGACCGTCCCCTTGGGCGTGAATTGCTTCGCCATGCCCAGCGATGCGGCTGCTTGCGCCCACGATTTGTTCGCGCAACTGCGCGCCATGGATGCGCTCGGTGTGCAAGAAATTTGGGTGGAAACGCCTCCCTTAGGCGAAGCATGGGACGGGGTACGTGACAGACTGCAGCGCGCCTCGACTGCGTGAGATCGCTAAATTAATTGGGATCTGACCCCAATTGTTTTGAAGGGTCTGGCCGCGCCAAGATAAAAATTGTCAGGACAATGCACAAAGAGCCCACTACATCGAGCCAGCCAAAGGCGACCTCCAACCAAAACACCGACACCAAAGCCGCAGACAAAGGCTCGGCGCAGGCAAGCAAGCTGGTGCGCTGCGGACCAATGGTTTTGACCGCCAGCAAATAGCAATAAAACGGCACTAAAGTACCAAGCACCACGATGAACAGCACGGCCAGATACGCGCCTGTGTCCCAGGTACCGGAAACATGCCAAGGCTGACTCCAGCCGACAAAGGCCAAGCCGCCAATCAACATGCCCCAGCCCACCACCACCGCCGAGTCGTGCCGCTTGAGCAAAGCCACGGGCTGCACCGTGTAAAAAGCCAAGGCCAGTGCCGAGGACAAGCCCCACATCAAAGCCTCGGGGCTGATTTGCAACACACCCAACTCGCCGTGCGTGACCAACAACACGGTACCCAGCATGGCCAGCACGATAGCCACCAGTTCACGGCGTGACGGCTTGCGTCTATGCACCGTTGTTAAATACACCGCAATCACTGTGGGCCCAAGGTATTGCAGCACGGTACCGACGGCGGCATTGGAATGCTCGATCACCGCAAAATAGGTGTATTGCACGCCCAACATACCCAACACGCCAAACGCCAGCAGCTGCCTTGCGCTGTGTACATGACGCCATACCGCCATCACTTGCGAGGGGCGCTGCCACCATGCCAACAGCACAAGCAACACGCCGGCAATGAGCAAGCGCACAGTGACCAACCAATCGATACCTATGCCTTTTTGCTCGAACACATACTGCGCACAAGCGCCGGAAATGCCCCACAGGCTGGCAGCAAACACCGCTAAGGCTGCGCCCACATCTTGTTTGCTGAATTTAATTGGGGTCAGACCCCGATTAATTTTCACTTGCCTGCGGTCCAGTCGATCAGCGCATCCATGACTGGACGGGCTTGATGGGCATTGGCGTGGTTGACGATGGCCACCAGCACATAGCGCTGACCTTGCGCTGCGTCGACATAGCCGGCCACGCCCATCACGTCGCGCAAGCTGCCGGTCTTCAAATGCGCTGAGGCCACGCTTTTGCTGCGCTTCAAGGTACCGTCCACGCCGGTGAGCGGCAACGAGGCCATCAGTTCAGGCATAAAGGGCTGCAGCCACACCCATTGCAGCAGTGCCGCCAACGCTTGCGGCGAGATCCGCGCTTCACGGCTCAAGCCCGAGCCTTTGTCCATGAAGGGGGGTTCTTGACCAAAGCGCTCACGCCACCAACCGTCGACCACCGCTTTGCTGTTGGCCGCATTGCCCAGACCTCGCTGCTGCAAGCCCAACGATAAAAACAATTGATCGGCCATCACGTTGTTGCTGAACTTGTTGATGTCTCTCACCACCTCGGCCAAGCTGGGCGACTCGTGCGACCACAAAGGCTTGAGGTGGACAGGCATCGCACCTTCGCGCACCGTGCCACTGAGCTGAGCGCCCAGCTGCAACCACATGCCGTGAATCGTGCGGGCCGCGAACTGCGGTGGGTCGGCATAGGCCACCGGCCACACTCTGTCTGCACAAGCTAAGGGGTAGACACCCGCAAAACCGATGCGCAAAGGGTTTTGAAAATCCGCTTTGAGGCTGGCGCGGTAGTCGCTGCAATCGGCATTGGAGAGCGGCACACTGGCTTGTACCTGCACACCTGCCAGTGGCGGCTCGACATGCACCCGCGCCACTTTATTGGCTGCATCTGGCACAAAGTGCAGCAAAAAAGATTTGTAACCCAAGAGCAGCGCGTCGGGTGAGGCGTTGTAGGGACGCAGGGGCTCGCCGTCAAATCCACCCGGGTCTTGCGGCGGCACTTCAAAGGCGCTGCGGTCCAAAACAATATCGCCTTGGATTTTTTGAATACCCATGCCTTGCAAGCGTCGCAAGATCAACCACACTTGCTCGACCCCGATTTTCGGGTCGCCTTGGCCACGAATGTAGACATTACCCAGCAAAACCCCATCTCGCACCCCGCCTTCGATGGCCAATGGTGTGCGCCAGGTGTAGGCCGGGCCCAGCAAATCCAAAGCCGCCGTGGTGGTGATCAGCTTCATCAAAGATGCAGGGTTACGCTGCACCTGCGCTTGGTGCAACAGTCGTGCTGGCTTGGAATTGCCCGCGCCCACAGGCAGCACCACCACGCTCAAAGCATCGCGGGGGATGGCAGCTTGGCGCAAAGCTTGTTCCACTTTAGGCGGCAAGGCATCGGCCCCATAGACCGGTGCAATTGCACCGCACACAAAAAACAGAGAGAAGAAAACGCGCATACCTTGATTATGAAACCCAAGTCAAGCGACAGCACAGATAATGCTTTGATGCCTTTTTTATTTCACCGCCTGCGCCAGTTGCCCCCGCGCACCCTGGGCGCACTTGCTGCGGTCATCACGGTGCTCATTTGGACCGCCTTCATCGTCATCGCCCGCGCTTCAGCCAAAGGGCATTTGCTGCCGCTCGACATCGCCTGTATGCGTATCGTCGGTGCCAGCGTGGTTTTGCTGCCTTGGGGCTATGTGTGGGTGCGCCGCATGCGCTTAGAGCAACCCAATGCGGGCTCTTTTGGGGGGCTGTCGCCCCTGCCTTGGCGGGTGACCGTGCTCTGTGGGGTGTTTGGCGGTTTGTTGTATGCCGTCTTCGCTTACAGCGGATTCTTTTTTGCGCCAGCAGCACATGGCTCTGTGCTGATGCCAGGCACTTTGGCTTTATGGGCGAGTTTGTTGGCGATTCCTTTGCTGGGTGAACGCCTGCACCGCAACCGCTTGCTGGGCCTGGCCTGCATCACGGGCGGTGGGCTGCTGGTCGGCGGCAACAGCTTGCTCTACGCATTGGATGGTGGCGAGGTTTGGAAAGGTGACTTGTTGTTCATGAGCGCGGCGTTTTGCTGGTCCACCTACAGCGTGCTGAGTCGCCGCTATGGCTTGCAAGCCATTCCCGCCATCATTGCCATCACCTGTTTTGCTTTTTTCAGTTTTGTACCGGCTTACGCGCTGCTGTGTGCCAGCGGCGTCCTGCAGACGCATCTGTTGAGCGCACCCACCAGCGAAGTGCTGTTTCAAGCGGTCTTTCAAGGTGGCGGCTCGGTGGTGATTTCAGGCATCACCTTCACCCAAATGATTCGCTATTACGGGCCGGTGCGCTCGACCATGATCACCTCCTTGGTGCCAGGCCTCTCCGCTTTAGGCGCTGTCTGGTGGCTGGGCGAGCCGCTGGACTGGCACCTGATCGCGGGTTTGCTGCTGGTGACCTGCGGCATTTTGTTTGGCGTACAAAAAGCTGCCCAAAGGTGATGCCGTGAAACTGCTCGCCATCGATTGCAGCACCGATCGCATGTCTGTGGCGCTGGCGAATGGCGACCTGCGCTGGCAGCACGAGGGTGCCGGTGGTGCGCAAGCCTCCGCCGCCTTGATTCCCACCATCATGGGCTTGCTTGATGCCGCGCAATTGACGCTGAAACAACTCGATGCGATTGCGTTTGGCCGAGGACCAGGTGCCTTCACCGGCTTACGTACCGCCTGTGCGGTGGCACAAGGCTTGGCTTTGGGCGCCGACTTACCGGTGTTGCCCATCGACACGCTTTTGCTGCTGGGTGAGGCCGCGCGGGTGCACTCGCCCAGGGTCTTGTGTGTGCTGGATGCCCGCATGGGTCAGGTGTATGTGGCCGCCTATTCGCACAGCGCAGACGGTTGGCACTGTCTGCAAGCGCCGTCCTTGTGCCAGCCCGAGGCCTTGGTCTTGCCCGAAGAGTGGCTGGGACAGGGGTTTGTTTTGGCGAGCAACGCACACGCGACTTACCAAGAAGCCTTTGCGTCAACCTTAAGCCAAGGCGGCGTGGCCATAGGTGCTTGGCCGCAAGCTGTGGCGATGCTGACGCTTGCCGCCCACGCCTACGCACGGGGAGAAGCGGTGAGCCCCGCCCAGGCCCTGCCGCTGTATGTGCGCGACAAAGTGGCCCTCACCAGCGCCGAGCGAGCAGCGGACAACACATCGCGCAGGGCCTAAACTGTGCCTCCACCATGCGCTTGAAAATGCCCTTTTCCACCCCAACCCCGTTTGACAGCATCGCGCCTGTGCAAATGACAGCGCAGCACCTGAGCGAGGTGATGAGTGTGGAGCAAAGCGCCTATTCACACCCTTGGACGCTGGGTAATTTTGGCGACTCCATCGCCTCGGGTTACCACATGCCTGTGTGGTTTCAAGACCAACATCTGCTGGGCTATTTGGTTGCCATGCGCGGCGCCGATGAATTGCATTTGCTCAATATCACCGTGGCACCTGGGTTTCGCCGTCGCGGCTGGGGCAGCCATATGTTGCGCACATTGATCGACTGGGCACGCGAGCGCGGTGTTCATGCGATTTGGCTAGAGGTGCGGGCAAGCAACCAGGCCGGCATTGCTCTGTACCAAGCCCATGGCTTTGACCTGCAGGGTGAGCGCAAAAACTACTACCCCCTGTCTTCGCATCAGCGTGAGGACGCGGTGGTCATGGGCTTGCAATGGTGAAGGCTTGCACATGACGCTGTCTTTGGATGCCCGACAACGCGCCATGTTGGCCGCCATGGGGGTTCGTGTGTGGCAACCCACACCTGCGGTACAAGCCTTGGCTCGGGCAACCCAAACCGCTCCCTCGCCAGTTGTGCCCGCCTCGCCAGTCACAACAGACATTGCCCTCAAAGCTTTGCCTGTAGGTTTGGCCGAGATGGATTGGGTCGCTTTGCAAAACGCCGCCAGCCTTTGCCAAGCCTGTGGCCTGTGCGAAACACGCCAGCGCAGCGTGTTCAGCAACAGCGGCACCTTGCCGCCATCGCCCTCGGCAGATTGGCTCATCATCACCGACCCGCCAAGCGTTGAGGAAGAGCGCAGGGGCGAACTGTTTGTCAACGCCGAGGGTGAGTTATTCGATGCCATGCTGCAAGCTTTGGGCATGTCACGCCTTGCCACCAGCGGCCCATTGGTCGCCACGGTGGTGCCGGTGCTCAAATGCCGTGTGCCTGACAAACGCAACCCCCAAACCGAGGAGTTGGCGCAATGCCGCGCTTACCTTGAGCGCCAAGTGGCGCTGCTGCAACCGCAAGTGATCATTGCCATGGGTCGCTGGGCCGTGCAAAGTGTGCTGGCCGCCACCTCGGCTGAGGCCGCTGCGCTGCCGCTTGGCAAACAGCGGGGTCAGGTCCACCGCTTTGCCAACACACCGGTGGTGGTGACTTACCACCCACAGTCTTTGCTGCGCACGCCGCTTGACAAGGCCAAAGCCTGGGCCGATTTATGTTTGGCGTACAGCCTCACGCGCCGGCCATAGCACCGAGGCAATCGCCAACACAATCAGCAAGACTGCGGCTACGTCTTGCCAATGCAGCTGCTCCCCCAACCACCAAGCGCCGCTGAAAGCGCCCAGCACCGGGATGAACATCACACTCAAGGTGGAAGCCAACGGTGGCAAATTGCGCGCCAAGATCAGCCATGCCGGTTGGGCAAAACCAAACACGCCTATCGCGTTGTACGCAATCGCCCACCACACCCGCTCGCTGGGCATGACCCAGGGGTAGGGCTCAAACACCCACGACAACACGCACATCACCAAGGTGGTCAAGCCCGTCATCCAAAACGCCAAAGTGAGGGTGGCCACCGTCGCCGTGGTATGGCGCATGCGCTGGGTGCCATAGCCCCAGGACGCAGCTGCCACCAACATCAGCATCACACCAAAGGGATGACCACTGAGGACGCTCACCTCGTGCCACAGCAGCAACAAGGCGGCCAACGCGGCGCTGGCCACACCCAGCCAGCCGCGCAGCCGCAGCGGCGTGTGAAAAAAGAGCACACCCCACAGCGCCGAAAAAATTGGCATGGTGTAGCCCAAGATAGCGGCGCGACCACTTGACAGTGACGCCAGCGCCACGATGACCAAGCCGTACCACACGAACATATTGAAAAAAGACAGCGAGAACAGTTCACGCCACTGCGCTTTGGGCACAGTGAAAGGTACTTTCATGCGCCACAGCACCAAGCCAAGGACTGGCCAACCCAAGAGCAAGCACCACGTACGAAAAGTCAAGGGCGGGTAGCCGCTCACGCCCATTTTCATGACGGGCCAGTTGCTGCCCCATACCAAGGTGAGGAAAACCAGCATCAGCAGGTGTTGTCGAGAGAGTCTAGGCATAGGGCAATGCTACTGGCTGCGCTCTTTCTACAATGGGCCATGACGTTTTTAGAACAACTCGCCGCCGCCCAAGCC
>CALPPP020000044.1 GCA_943325485.2 Rickettsia typhi | reverse complement strand
GTGGTGAAGCTGAACAGGCGGTCGGTCCAGTGGTGGACGGACAACACAGTTTCGTCGTTGAATGCGCTCATAGCGGGTAAATTGATTTTGATAAAACCGTCGATGTTAGTTGAGCCGTTCAGACTGCTTGCGACGAGGCGCTAGACTGAGTCACCTTTAGACAGACTAAGCAGGTCGTTTCATGAAAATATTCAATGCTTTACAAGATTTGTTGGCTTGCGTAGGCCAAGACGTGGCGGTCAGCGACTGGGTGACGGTCACGCAAGAACAGATCAATTTATTTGCCCAAGCCACGGGTGACCACCAATGGATTCACACCGATGCTGACAAAGCGCAAAGCGGCCCCTTTGGCAGCACCATTGCCCATGGATTTTTAACCTTGTCGCTGTTACCGCATTTTTTTGAATCAGCTTTTGATATTCAAGGTTCTCGCATGGGTATCAATTACGGTTTGAACAAGGTGCGCTTTACCGCGCCTGTGCCGGTCAACAGCCGCTTGCGTGCCCATATGCATTTGCTGGCTTGCGAAGCCATCGACAACAATGGCATGCAGATGACGTGGAAGGTGAGTGTGGAGCGTGAAGGCTCAGACAAGCCGGTGTGCGTGGCGGAGTCTTTGGTGCGCCGCTACCCTTAAGGCGTGTGCTGGGCAAAGCCGTTTTGCCGCCATGCCTCGTAAACCGTGATGGCCACAGCGTTCGATAGGTTCAAACTGCGTTGCCCGGCCAGCATGGGCAAGCGCAGCATATTGACGGCTTGAAAAAAAGCCCTGACCTCGGGAGACAAACCGCTGGTTTCTGCGCCAAACACCAGCCAATCGCCCGACTGAAACTTGTTTTCAAATACCGATGCCTTGCCATGGGTGGTGAGGGCAAAGCAACGTGCCACATCGGGTTGCTCGGCATCCACAAAGGTTTGCCAACTGGCATGGCGTTTGACGCTGGCGTACTCGTGGTAATCCAAGCCAGCGCGGCGCATTTGTTTGTCTTGCATGGAAAAGCCCAGTGGCTCGACCAAATGCAAGCTGCAACCCGTGTTAGCGGCTAAACGGATGATGTTGCCAGTGTTGGGTGGAATTTCGGGTTGAACCAGAACGATGTGAAACATGCAGCCTCGCTGTGAAGCCTGCATTGTGGCTTGGCGCTAGGCCGGTGTGCGGGCCAGCACCACTGCTTCCACCTGCTTCACCCCCGCCGCCTGCAAGGCCTGTGTGCATGCAAGCAAGGTAGTGCCTGTGGTGGTCACGTCGTCTACCAGCACCACCTTGGCGCCACACAACATCTGCACATACGCGGGATTGACCATGAAAGCGTGGTCAAGGTTGTGCATCCTGTCTTGACGAGACAAGCCTGATTGGGCGGCTGTGTCCCTCAAGCGAATCAATCCTTGTGCCAAGGTGCGTTTCTTGCAAAGTTGCTTGGCCAAGAGCAAGGCTTGGTTAAAGCCGCGCTCTCGCAAGCGTTGTGCGGACAAAGGCACGGGCAACACATAGTCGCAGTCCTCCACACGTTGGGCGATGGCAGCGGTATTGCGCATTTGTTGTGCCAAAAAATTCGCCAAACCCGCTTGCCCCTCGAACTTGAAAGCGGTGATCAGCTCTTTCCATGGCGAGACGTAAAGCTTGGCAGCCACACAACTTGCGCCACTGTCGTTCACAGCGGCTTGCCCCAAGAGGATGCAGGTAGGGCAGAGCGCTTGCCAAGCCCATTGACCACAGGCGTGGCAAAGCCCCGGCAAAGTGGGACGAGGCTGGATAAACAGGCTGAGCCAATTTCGGTATGCTGAGCGCTTGTAAGGCATACCTGCCATCTGAACAAAGTTCTCTCCTCATGTCTGCGAATTCTTCACTGAAAAAAAGTGAACTGCTCCCCCCGCTAGACCCTGTCGCTGCCAAGCGGTGGGAGCGACTTGCCGCGCAAAGCCCTGCGGCTTGGCTGCATGACGAAATAGCCAAGCGCATGGCGCAGCGCTTGGTGCTGATGCGCAGTCAACCCACGCACTGGGCGCACTGGCAACCCAGTCTGGGTGGTTGGTCTTCGCAAGAGATAGTTAGCGGGCAATACCCGCAAGCACTTTGCACCGTGGTCGAGTCTGAGGCCCCACTTTTGTCGCAAGCGCGACAAAAATTAGCGCCGCCTTGGTGGAACAGATGGCGAAACCGCTTGCCTGTCTTTGCCTCGTCACTGGATCAACCCGCACAGATGGTTTGGGCCAATATGGGCTTGCACATGCAGGCACGGCCTCAAACGCTGATGGCGCAATGGCACGCTGCTTTGGCTCCCGAGGGCTTTGTGATGTTTTCATGTTTGGGGCCGGACACATTGCGCAGCTTGAAAGGGATTTATTCACAACATGCTTGGCCGCCAGCGGCGCATGACTTCACCGATATGCACGATTGGGGCGATATGTTGCTTGAAGCGGGCTTTGCCCAGCCTGTGATGGACATGGAGCACATCACCCTGACCTACCCCGACGTCCCGTCTTTGTTGGCAGAGTTACGCACCTTGGGGCGCAACTTGCACCCCCAGAGGTTTTCTGGTTTGCGCGGAAAGAACTGGCTCATAAGCTTGCATCAGGCCTTAGCGCAAGGTTTGATATCCCCACAAAGTTCAGGTCGATTGGTACTGAATTTTGAGGTTATTTATGGCCATGCTTTCAAAGCCACAGCCAAAGCTTTATCTTCGGATACAGCACATATATCGGTGCAGGATTTGAGATCGAAATTGCCCAGTCAGCGCAAAGAATAAAGAATGAAAGATTGGTGTCAGGCTTTGCAAGAGCTGTGGTGGTTAGAATCGTGCGGTTTTGGTGGTTTCACCCCTTGTTGAATCTTTACAAACATGATGAACAACATTTACAAAAAATTTGAAAAAGCAAGCATTGCCTTGTTTGCCATGGCTTCCACCATGGCTTGGGCGGTCAACGATTTACCCGGCGGCCCGGCAGTGCGTCAATTGAACCTCCATCCACCCGTCACCAAAATCGCTGAAGAGCAAGTTTGGTTGCACTGGTTCATGTTGATCATCTGTACGGTGATTTTTGTGGCTGTGTTTGGTGTGATGTTTTATTCGATTTGGAAACACCGCAAATCAGCAGGACACAAAGCGGCCTCTTTTCATGAGTCGCTGAAAGTTGAAATCGCTTGGACCGTGGTGCCTTTCGTTATCGTGATTTTGATGGCGTTGCCAGCAACCAAAGCGGTGGTGGCCAGTAAAGACACATCGAACGCCGACTTGACCATCAAAGCCACGGGTTACCAATGGAAATGGGGTTACGACTACATCAAAGGCGAAGGCGAAGGCATTGGCTTTATCTCCACCTTGGACAACGCCCAGCGCGAAATGTCCAACAGCGGTAATCCCGAACCCACCGACGACTATTTGCTCAAGGTCGACAACCCCTTGGTGGTTCCTGTCAACCAAAAGGTGCGCATCATCACCACCTCGAATGACGTGATCCACTCGTTTGCGGTCAACTCCTTTGGTATCAAGCAAGATGCGATTCCAGGTTTTGTGCGTGACACTTGGTTCCGTGCTGAAAAAACCGGTGACTTCTACGGCCAATGCCAAGAGCTGTGCGGTAAAGAACATGCTTACATGCCCATCCACGTCAAAGTGGTGAGCGCGCAGGAATACACCGCATGGGTGGCTGAGCAAAACAAAAAACTGGCCGCCAAACAAGATGACCCCAACAAAGTTTGGACCATGGCTGACCTCATGCAAAAAGGCGAAAAGGTCTACACGGCCAATTGCCAAGCCTGTCACCAAGCCAATGGCAAGGGCATGGGCCCCATCAAAACCCTCGACGGTGCTGCAGTCGTTTTAGATACTGACGCAACCAAGCAGATCAAAGTATTGCTCAATGGTCAAAACAACTTGACCATGCCAGCTTGGAAGCAACTGTCTGACAGCGAAATTGCTGCTGTTATCAGTTACACCAAAAACAATTGGTCGAACAAGACCGGACAAATGGTTCAGCCTGCCCAAGTGCTTGCTGCACGTCAGTAACCCCGTTTAAATCGAAGGAATCTTCTATGAGCGCTGTACTTCACCCCCATGGCCACGGGGCCGACCACGCACACGATGACCACCATGGGGCGCCTCACGGCTGGCGCCGTTGGGTCTATGCGACCAACCACAAAGACATTGGTACGCTGTACCTGCTGTTTGCTTTCACTATGCTGATCATTGGTGGCGTTTTGGCGCTGGGCATTCGTGCCGAGTTGTTCAAGCCTGGCTTGCAATTGGTCAACCCCGAGTTGTTCAACCAACTCACCACCATGCACGGTCTGATCATGGTGTTTGGCGCCATCATGCCGGCCTTTGTGGGTTTTGCGAACTGGATGATTCCTTTGCAAATTGGCGCAGCTGACATGGCCTTTGCCCGCATGAACAACTTCAGTTTCTGGTTGATGATTCCTGCCGCTTTGATCTTGGCCGGTTCTTTCTTCATGCCTGGCGGCGCCCCTGCAGGCGGCTGGACGCTTTACGCACCTCTGAGTCTGCAAATGGGTCCTTCCATGGATGCAGCAATTTTTGCGTTGCATATCTTGGGTGCCTCATCCATCATGGGTTCCATCAACATCATCGTCACCATCTTGAACATGCGCGCGCCTGGCATGACCTTGATGAAGATGCCCATGTTCGTTTGGACATGGCTCATCACCGCTTATTTGTTGATTGCTGTGATGCCTGTCTTGGCGGGTGCTATCACCATGACCTTGACCGACCGTCATTTCGGCACCACCTTCTTTAACCCTGCAGCTGGTGGCGATCCCGTGATGTTCCAGCACATCTTCTGGTTCTTCGGTCACCCAGAGGTTTACATCATGATCTTGCCGGCTTTCGGCATCATCAGCCAGATCATTCCTGCGTTTTCTCGCAAAAAGTTGTTTGGCTACGCCTCCATGGTTTACGCCACTTCATCGATTGCAATTTTGTCCTTCATCGTGTGGGCGCACCACATGTACACCACCGGCATGCCCGTGACGGGTCAGTTGTTCTTCATGTACGCGACCATGCTCATCTCTGTGCCCACGGGCGTGAAGGTGTTTAACTGGGTTGCCACCATGTGGAAAGGGTCCATGACCTTTGAAACCCCGATGCTGTTTGCCGTGGGCTTTATTTTTGTGTTCACCATGGGTGGTTTCACCGGCCTGATTTTGGCGATGGCGCCCATTGATTTGCAATTGCAAGATGGCTACTACGTGGTGGCCCACTTCCACTATGTGTTGGTGGCCGGTTCTTTGTTCACTATGTTCGCTGGCTACTATTACTGGGCACCCAAGTGGACGGGTGTGATGTACAACGAAACCCGCGGCAAGATCCATTTCTGGTGGACCCTCATTTCATTCAATGTGACCTTCTTCCCCATGCACTTCTTGGGGCTGGCTGGCATGCCCCGTCGCTATGCCGATTACCCCATGCAGTTTGCCGATTTCAATGCCTTGGCCTCTGTCGGTGGATTTGCCTTTGGTTTTGCACAGGTGTATTTCTTCTTCTTTGTTGTGTTGCCCACCATGCGTGGCAAGGGTGAGCCTGCGCCTCAGCGTCCTTGGGAAGCAGCTGAAGGTTTGGAGTGGGAAGTGCCTTCACCCGCACCTTTCCATACCTTTGAAACACCGCCAAAGCTCAATAGCGACGCTACCCGCATCGTGGCCTGAGTTTTTGAAAATGCAAAGCTCTGACATGACTTCACAGCAGAAAAAAAGCAATCTCCGCCTTGGCTTGGTACTGGCCTCGGTGGCGGTGGTTTTTTTTCTCGGTGTTGTCGCCAAAGTCACTTTTGTTAACAATTAGGACAACGCCATGGGCCTGCGCCACACCAACCTGCTGATGCTGCGCAAGCTTGTCGTGGTGGCTTTGGGCATGTTTGGTTTTGGTTACGCGCTGGTGCCTTTGTATTTGGCGATTTGCGAGATGACGGGCATCAATATTTTGGCCTTAGGCGAAAAAGAATTACGTGGTTCTGGCAATGCTCGTCTTGCCGCACCGCAAAACAGCCAAGTGGATACCAGTCGCACCATCACCGTAGAGTTTGATGCCAATGCCCGTGGCCCTTGGCAGTTCAAGCCCATGCAAAATTCCTTACAAGTCCATCCAGGCGAAATGGCCACGGTCATGTATGAGTTTCAAAATGTGCAAGACCGCACCATGTCGGCACAGGCTATTCCCAGCTATGCGCCACAACAAGCAGGTCCGCACTTCAACAAAGTGGAGTGCTTTTGCTTTAACCAATACACCTTGGCCCCTGGCGAGAAAAAGCAATGGCCGGTAGTGTTTGTGGTTGACAAGAAGTTATCGAAAGACGTGACCACCATCACCTTGTCCTATACCTTCTTTGAAGTGGGCAGCAGCACACCGCCTGCCCCCACTGCGGCCGTGATAGTTCCCCAAACCAAGGCGGGCACATGAGTATCGACACTACCTCCGTGCTTGATAAGCCGCAAAAGGTTAAGCGCCCTTTTTGGCGCTCTGTCGTGGCTGTTTCTTGGTCGTTTATCGGTATTCGAAAAAACAGTGAGTTTCAGGAAGACTTGGCCCATATCACGCCCTTGCATGTATTAGGGGTGGGTTTGGTGGGCGGTCTGTTGTTTGTGATCGGGTTGATTGTTGTGGTCAATCTGGTGGTTGCGAAATAAAAGGAGTCGAGATGAGCAGCACGCCCCATGGCACTACGCCACACTATTACGTACCCGAGCCTTCGCCGTTTCCGGCCCTCGCTGCTTTTGGGTTGTTCTTTGTTATTTTGGGCGCCAGCCAATGGGTCAATGACATAGCTTGGGGCAAGTATTCTTTGCTGGCTGGCATGGTGATTTGGTTGACCATCCTCTATAAATGGTTCAGTGCTGCTGTGTCTGAGAGCGAATCTGGTCTGTATGGACGCAAGATTGATCTCTCATTTCGCTGGAGCATGAGCTGGTTCATCTTCTCCGAAGTCATGTTTTTCGGTGCGTTTTTCTCAGCCTTGTGGTGGGCACGTGTTCACTCCGTTCCCATGCTGGGCAGTTTAGACAACGCCTTGCTTTGGCCTGACTTCAAAGCGGTTTGGCCAAGTGTTGCCGCAGGTGTCACTGCTTCACCTGCGGGCATCATCGAGCCCTTTCAAACCATGACCCCGTTTTGGTTGCCCACCATCAATACCGCTTTGCTGCTGAGTTCGGGTGTCACCATCACCATCGCCCACCACGCTTTGATCGCCAACCAACGCGCCAAGACCATCGCCTTCATGTGGCTGACTGTTGCTTTGGGTGTCGTCTTTTTGTTTGTTCAAGGCTATGAATACTTTCATGCTTATAGCGATTTGAACCTCAAACTGACCTCTGGTCTGTATGGCTCTACCTTTTTTATGCTGACCGGCTTCCACGGCTTTCATGTGCTCTTGGGCATGCTGATGCTGCTGTTCATCACCTTGCGCTTGCAAAAAGGCCATTTCACTGCAGACAAGCATTTTGGCTTTGAAGGTGCTGCGTGGTACTGGCACTTTGTGGATGTGGTTTGGCTGGGTTTGTACATCTTGGTGTACTGGCTCTGAACGACTTGTTCAGTGACAAGGGCCGCTGATGCGGCCCTTTTGTTTCAAGCCTTAGGCTGGTGTCAAAGGAATGCCAGTCGGGTGGATCCAGCCCATTTTCCACGACAGCAAAATGCTGATGAACAACACCACAGAAATGCCGATGCGAAAAGCCAGTGCTTTGGCCATGGGCGAGGCTTTAGGGACGTCATCGTTTTCAGGTTTGCTGCGAACCATGAAAAACAAAGCCGTCGCGAGGCTGGCCAAAACGCCTAAAAAGGCCAATGCAATGAGGTATGTCATGAAAGCGATTATCCCTTGACTTCTCAAGCCGCTTCTGCCCGCCGATCGCCTTCATGGCAAAGCCGATTGGCTTGGGGCTTGTTGGCTGCTCTTTGCGTGGCTTTGACCATGCGTTTGGGCTTTTGGCAACTCTCGCGGGCCGAGCAAAAAAGCCAATTGCAACAATCCATCGAGCAGCAAGCGCAATTGCCACCACTGAATCTGGCCCAGCTCCTAAGCGACCCCTCGGCTTGGTCGCAAACCCATAGACGGGTGCAGTTGCAAGGCAAGTGGCTGAACGACAAAACTGTTTTTTTGGATAACCGCGCCCACCACGGGCGGGTGGGTTTTTGGGTGATGACGCCCTTGCGTGTGCAAGCAGGGCAGGTGGTGTGGGTACAGCGCGGCTGGGTTGAGCGCGATGCGCTGGATCCGCGCAAGGCCCCTATGCTGCAGCCGGCGGTCAATGGCGTGACCCTAGAGGCGAGGATTGCGCCGGCTTTGTCGCAAATATTCGAATTGGGTTCTGGTCAGCAGCCTGTGACAGGTGCCAACCTGTCGCCCATAAGGGCAAATTTGGACCTGGCGCAGATGC
>CALPPP020000043.1 GCA_943325485.2 Rickettsia typhi | reverse complement strand
CCTTGGTGCCCGGCTACCACGGCGCAGACCAAAACCCTGCGCTGTTGGCGCAAGAAGCGCAAACCATGGGCTTTCCGGTGTTGATCAAAGCCAGCGCGGGTGGTGGCGGCAAGGGCATGCGCATCGTTCAAGGCGCAGAAGACTTCGCCGATGCCTTGGCCTCGTGTCAACGGGAAGCGAAAAACAGTTTCAACGACGACGCGGTGCTGGTTGAAAAATACGTGCAGCGCCCAAGACACATCGAAATTCAGGTGTTTGGCGACAGCCACGGCAACATCATCCATTTGCACGAACGTGATTGCTCGGTACAGCGGCGCCATCAAAAGGTGTTGGAAGAGTCGCCCGCGCCAGGATTGACCGAGGCGATGCGTCAACGCATGGGTGCGGCTGCGGTGGCGGCAGCCAAAGCGGTGAACTATGTGGGTGCGGGCACGGTGGAGTTCATCGTCGAGCAGTCCGAGCGCGGCATGGACTTCTTCTTCATGGAGATGAACACCCGCTTGCAGGTGGAGCACCCTGTCACCGAAGCGGTGACCGGTTTGGACTTGGTGGAATGGCAACTGCGCATTGCAGCGGGTGAAGCATTGCCCTTGACGCAAGCACAAGTGAAGGTGCAAGGCCACGCCATTGAAGCACGCATTTGCGCCGAAACCCCTGACAACGATTTCCTGCCCGCAACCGGTCGCGTGCAGGTGATGCGCATACCTGCAGCGCAAAGTTTCACCACAGGCACAGTACGCTGGGACAGCGGCGTTCGCGCGGGCGACGAGATCAGTCCTTACTATGACTCCATGATTGCCAAGCTCATCGTGCATGGCGACACCCGCGAGCAGGCTTTGGCCCGTTTAGACCAAGCCCTCAGCGACTTGCACATCGTCGGAGTGGCCAACAACGTGGGGTTTTTGCGGCAGGTGGTGCACAGCCCATCGTTTGCCCAAGCGCAGTTGGACACGGCTTTGATTGAGCGTGAAAAACACCTGTTGTTTCACCAACAGACTTTGCCTCTCGCGCTGGCCGCAGCAGCAGCCATGGCCCACAGCTTGGCGAAAGAAGCGCCGCGCGGCAATGCTTGGGTTGACCCTTGGTCGCAAACAGATGGTTGGTTGATGCAAGGCCAAAGTCTGCGCAAATTCGACTATGTGTGTGGCGAAGAAACGGGGGTGGCCTTGCTGACACGTCCTAGCCATGGCCCCGCCCTATTGCAAATAGGCGAGATAAACCAAGCCTTGGTGTGGCAAGCCCAAGGCGATACGGTGCAATTGCAATGGGGCGATCTGCGACTGCGTGCACATGTTTACGCATCGAAAGACCAGTGGCATGTGTTTGCCGATAGGGGCAGTTGCAGCCTGCATTTCATCAACCCCTTGGCACACGCCGCGCAAGGTGCGGCGGCCAGCGGTAATTTGTCTGCGCCCATGCCCGGCAAGTTGTT
The DNA here is from genome assembly GCA_943325485.2 of Rickettsia typhi. GTDB lineage: Bacteria > Pseudomonadota > Gammaproteobacteria > Burkholderiales > Burkholderiaceae_C > Limnohabitans. The sequence goes on along the minus strand of CALPPP020000043.1, from coordinate 6,984 downwards.
GAGCTTTGCAGTGAAAGTGGGTGACAAGGTGAAAGCGGGCCAAGCCTTGGCCGTGATGGAGGCCATGAAGATGGAGCACACCGTGGCCGCTCCTGCTGATGGCACTGTCGCCGAACTCCTTTACGCGCCAGGCGACCAAGTGCATGAAGGTGCACCCTTGCTGCGCCTTGACGCTCAAGAGGTCTGAGATGCAACTTACCCCTTGGCAGGTGTTGCAAGAACGTTGGTTGTCTGCGCAGCAAACCCCCGCCCATGAACATCCTTTGTCGCCTTGCATGTCGATTTGCACCATGAACGACAGCACAGGTGAATGCGTAGGTTGTTTGCGCACCTTGGACGAGATTGGCTGTTGGTCATTTGCCAGCCCGCAGGCGCAGCACCGCATTTGGGCGCGGTTGGGCGAGCGCATTTCACATAACGATACCAAGCCACAGGGTTTGCCCTAGGGTTGTCAGCCCTTGTTCAGCTTGAAGTCAGTCCACGGCAAGCACATATCCCCACAATGCGACACGGTCCAATCACTGGGCCCCCAAACTCAGGAGACACCCATGGCCATCGTGCATGAAGACCGACCAATGTCGTCGGAAGAAAAGAAAGTTATTTTCGCGTCATCCCTCGGCACGGTGTTCGAGTGGTACGACTTTTACTTGTACGGTTCACTCGCAGCGATCATCGCCAAGCAGTTTTTCAGCGGCTTGGATGCTGGCTCGGCCTTTATTTTTGCGCTGCTGGCGTTTGCCGCAGGTTTCATCGTTCGTCCCTTTGGCGCCATCTTCTTTGGCCGCTTGGGCGACATGATCGGGCGCAAATACACCTTCTTGGTGACCATCCTCATCATGGGTTTGTCGACCTTCATTGTCGGCATCTTGCCGACCTACGCCAGCATTGGTGTGGCTGCTCCAGTTATCTTGATTGCCTTGCGCTTGTTGCAAGGTTTGGCTTTGGGCGGTGAGTACGGAGGTGCTGCCACCTATGTGGCTGAACACGCACCCCACGACAAGCGTGGCGCCTACACTGCATGGATTCAAACCACGGCTACCTTGGGCTTGTTCCTCTCCCTGATGGTGATTTTGGGTACCCGCATAGCCATTGGCGAAGAAGCTTTTGCCGACTGGGGCTGGCGCATTCCTTTCTTGGTCTCCATCGCTTTGTTGGCCGTGTCGGTCTACATCCGTTTGTCCATGAACGAGTCACCCGCTTTCGTGAAAATGAAGGCTGAAGGCAAAACCTCTAAAGCACCCTTGACCGAGTCTTTCGGTCAATGGAAAAACCTCAAGATCGTGATCTTGGCCTTGATCGGATTGACCGCTGGCCAAGCCGTGGTTTGGTACACCGGTCAGTTCTACGCTTTGTTCTTCTTGACACAGTCCTTGAAGGTCGATGGCGCCACCGCCAACCTCTTCGTGGCTGCCTCGTTGATCATTGGTACACCGTTCTTTATCGTGTTTGGCGCCTGGTCGGACAAGATTGGTCGCAAGCCCATCATCATGATGGGTTGTTTGTTGGCTGTGCTGACCTACTTCCCCGTGTTCGAGCAACTCACCAAAGCGGCCAACCCCGATTTGCACGCGGCACAACAAGCCAATAAAGTGGTCGTGATTGCCGACCCTGCCGAGTGTTCCTTCCAGTTCAACCCCACAGGCACGGTGAAGTTCACTTCGTCTTGCGATATCGCCAAGCAAAAATTGGCGGCCAGCTCTGTCAGCTATTCCAACGAGATCGCAGCCCCTGGCACACCGGCGTTGATCAAAGTGGGTGACGTGGAAATCAAAACCACGGTCACGCCTGAGGATGTGGCTGCTGCCAAAGAAGCGGCTGAGCAAAAATTGGCTGCTTTGAAAGCTGAAGAGCCCGTCAACGCAAAAGCTGTGAAGACTGCCGAAGACGCTTTGAAAAACCTCTCGGATGAGAAGAAAAGCAAAGACGCTGTCATTTCAGCCAATTTGAGCGCGGCGTTGAAGGCGGCTGGCTACCCCGCTAAAGCTGACCCTGCCAAAGTGAACAATGTGTATGTCATTGCGATCCTGACGTATTTGGTGATTTTGGTGACCATGGTCTACGGCCCCATCGCCGCCATGTTGGTGGAAATGTTCCCCACCCGCATCCGTTACACCTCGATGTCCTTGCCTTATCACATTGGCAATGGTTGGTTTGGCGGTTTGTTGCCCACCACGGCGTTCGCCATCGTGGCGCAGACTGGCAATATGTACAACGGCCTCTGGTACCCCATCATCATCGCTGGCGCTACCTTCATCATTGGCACCTTGTTCATCAAGGAAACCAAGGATGTGGATATTTACGCCGACGACTGATTTTTCGGTTGTGTGTTTGCCAAGCCCTCCCCTCGCGGAGGGCTTTTTTTTACCTACAATCCGGCACCCTTGGGAGATCCGCCATCGATATCTTTTTTCAACAAATCATCAATGGCTTGGTCTTGGGCAGCATGTACGCGCTGGTCGCGCTTGGCTACACCATGGTCTACGGCATCATCAACCTGATCAACTTTGCCCACGGCGAGGTGTTGATGGTGGGCGCACTCACCAGTTGGACGGTCATTGGCATCTTGCAAGAACATATGCCGTGGTTGCCGGGGTGGATGATGTTGCTGATTGCCTTGGTGGTCGCTTGTGTGGTGGCGGCCTTGCTTAATTTCACGATTGAAAAAATTGCTTACCGCCCCTTGCGTGCAGCGCCCAAGTTGGCGCCCCTCATCACAGCCATTGGCATGTCTATTTTGTTGCAAACCTTGGCAATGATCATTTGGAAACCCAACTACAAAGCTTTCCCCACTTTGTTGCCTGCTGACCCGATTGACTTGGGCGGCGCGGTCATCACGCCCACCCAAATCATGATCTTGGGTGTCACAGCCATTTCGCTGGCCTTGCTGATGTGGTTGGTCAACGGCACACGTTTGGGTCGGGCCATGCGAGCCACTGCCGAGAACCCCCGCGTGGCCACGCTCATGGGTGTGCGTCCTGACACCATCATCTCGGCCACTTTCATCATTGGCGCAGTGCTCGCGGCCTTGGCTGGTGTGATGTGGGCCTCGAACTACGGCACGGTGCAACACGCCATGGGCTTTTTGCCTGGCTTGAAGGCTTTCACCGCGGCGGTGTTTGGTGGCATTGGCAATTTGGCGGGAGCAGTGGTGGGCGGCATCTTGCTGGGCCTGATTGAGGCCATTGCCTCGGGCTACATTGGCGACCTGACAGGTGGCGTCTTGGGCAGTCACTATGCCGATATTTTTGCGTTTGTGGTACTCATCATCATGCTGACTTTGCGACCCTCGGGCTTGCTTGGCGAACGAGTGGCGGACCGCGCATGAACAAGTCCAAACCTATCTCTTATGTTTTGTGGGCCATTGGCCTGTTGCTGCTGCCCTTGTTGCTGCAGTCGATGGGCAATGCCTGGGTGCGCATCGCCGACATGGCGTTGTTGTATGTGTTGCTGGCGCTGGGCTTGAACATTGTGGTGGGCTATGCCGGCTTGCTCGACTTGGGGTTTGTGGCCTTCTTTGCGGTGGGCGCTTACATGTTTGGTTTGCTGGCCTCGCCGCACCTGACCGACACCTTCCCATGGATCGCTGCCATGTTCCCCAATGGTTTGCACACGCCTTTGTGGGCGGTGATACCCATTGGCGCGGCATTGGCTGGTTTGTTTGGCGTGTTGCTGGGTGCACCTACCTTGAAGCTGCGTGGCGACTATTTGGCGATCGTCACCTTGGGCTTTGGCGAAATCATCCGCGTCTTCATGAACAACTTGGACAACCCCGTCAACATCACCAACGGCCCCAAGGGCTTGGGCGCCATTGACCCGATGACGGTGATGGGTCACCCCTTGTCGCGTAAATTGGATTTAGGTTTTGTGGAGCTCTCCAGTGTCACCCAGTACTACTACCTGTTCTTGGTGCTGGTCTTGGTAAGTGTGTTGATTTGCTATCGGCTGCAAACCTCACGCATTGGACGTGCTTGGATGGCGATTCGTGAAGACGAAATCGCGGCCAAAGCCATGGGCATCAACACCCGCAATTTGAAGTTGATGGCGTTTGGCATGGGTGCCGGTTTCGGCGGGGTAGCTGGGGTGATGTTTGCTTCCTTTCAAGGCTTTGTGTCACCTGAGTCCTTCAGCCTGATGGAGTCGGTGATGATCGTCGCCATGGTGGTGTTGGGCGGCTTAGGCCATTTGCCCGGCGTCATCTTGGGGGCTGTGTTGTTGTCGGCCTTGCCCGAGGTGTTGCGCTATGTGGCCGGCCCATTGCAAGCCATGACCGATGGACGCTTGGATGCGGCCATCTTGCGCCAGTTGCTCATCGCCTTGGCCATGATCCTCATCATGTTGTGGCGCCCGCGTGGCCTGTGGCCGGCACCTGAGCATGGCAAAGTCTTGCCCAGCAGCGGAGGCAAACCATGAGCACACCCGTTTTGCAGGTGCAAGGCATCTCCAAACGTTTTGGCGGTTTGCAGGCGTTGAGCGATGTGGGCATGACGATTCAGCCAGGGCAGGTGTATGGTTTGATCGGCCCCAATGGGGCAGGCAAAACCACCTTCTTCAACGTCATCACGGGTTTGTACACACCTGACAGCGGCAGTTTCATGCTGGCGGGCTTGCCTTACCAACCTACTGCGGTACATGAGGTGGCGCAAGCCGGCATTGCCCGCACTTTTCAAAACATCCGCTTGTTTGCCGAGATGACCGCACTGGAAAACGTCATGGTGGGTCGCCATGTGCGCACCGGTTCGGGTTTGCTGGGTGCGATCTTTCGCTCTAAAAAATTCGTGCAAGAAGAAGCGCAAATTGCTGTGCGTGCGCAAGAGTTGCTTGATTACGTCGGCATAGGCGAGTTCGCCGAGTTCAAAGCACGCACCTTGTGCTATGGCGACCAGCGCCGCTTAGAAATTGCCCGTGCCTTGGCCACCGACCCCAAGCTCATCGCCTTGGACGAACCAGCTGCGGGCATGAACGCCACCGAAAAAGTGCAGTTGCGTGAACTGATTGACCGCATACGCAAAGACGGAAGAACCATTTTGTTGATTGAGCACGATGTGAAGCTGGTCATGGGCTTGTGTGACGCGGTCACGGTGCTGGACTACGGCAAACAAATCGCGCAGGGCACACCAGCGCAGGTGCAGTCAGACCCCAAGGTGATTGAAGCCTATTTGGGCACGGGGGAGCATTGACATGAGCGACCCTAAAGTTCTGCTCAAAGTCAACAACCTCATGGTGGCTTATGGCGGCATTGAGGCTGTCAAGGGCATCACCATGGAGGTGCGCGAAGGCGAATTGGTGTCCCTCATTGGCTCCAATGGTGCAGGCAAAACCACCACCATGAAAGCCATTACAGGTACGCTCGCAGCGTCGTCAGGCAGTATCGAGTACTTGGGCAAAAACATCCAAGGCCAAGGCGCTTGGGACTTGGTCAAACAAGGTTTGGTGATGGTGCCCGAAGGGCGAGGTGTGTTCACTCGCATGAGCATTTTGGAAAACCTGCAAATGGGTGCCTACTTGCGCGACGACAAAGACGGCATTGCCGCAGATGTCGATCGTGTCTTCAGCTTGTTCCCGCGCTTGAAAGAGCGCAGAACGCAGTTGGCCGGCACCTTGTCCGGGGGCGAGCAGCAAATGCTGGCCATGGGTCGCGCCTTGCTGAGTCGACCCAAGGTCTTGTTGCTGGATGAGCCCTCCATGGGTTTGTCGCCTTTGATGGTCGATAAAATCTTTGAAGTCATCCAAGAAGTGGCGTCCATGGGTGTCACCCTGCTGCTGGTCGAGCAAAACGCCAGTCGCGCCCTCAAAATCGCCCAGCGTGCCTATGTTATGGAGTCGGGTCAAATCAGCATGCAGGGGCCGGCGCATGATTTGCTGCACGACCCGAAAGTGCGCGCGGCCTACCTCGGGGGATAGCCACCTTATGGCACAGGGACTCATCCGTATCCGAGGCGCCCGTCAGCACAACCTCAAAAATCTGGACATCGATATCCACACGGGTGAGCTGACCGTGTTCACCGGCCCCAGCGGTTCGGGCAAATCCAGTTTGGTGTTCGACACCTTGTATGCCGAAGGCCAGCGGCGTTATGTCGAAACCTTCAGCGCTTATGCGCGGCAGTTTTTAGACCGCATGGACAGACCGGCTGTCGACAAAGTCGATGGTGTGCCTGCAGCCATTGCCATCGACCAAACCAACCCAGTTCGCAGTTCACGCTCGACCGTGGGCACCATGACCGAGCTGAACGACCATTTGAAGTTGTTGTTCGCTAGGGCGGCGCAGTTGTTTGACAAGCAGACCGCCGAGGCCGTGAAGCACGACAACGCACAAACCATTTTTACGCAGCTGCAAGCCCTGAGCGTGGGCGACCCGCGCTGGGTCATCACTTTCCCCGTGGAGTTGCCCGCCAACACCACGGCAGAAGAATTGCAAGCGTGGTTGAGCGCCAGTGGCTTTAGCCGTGTCCACACCCAACGCGCTGGCAAGGCCAAGGACGACCCTCAGGTGTTGGACGTGGCCGCAGACAGGTTCAGGGTGCAAAGTGCCGAGCCTTCGCGGGTGATGGAAGCTATCGAGGTGGCTTTGCAGCGCGGCAGCGGTCGCATGACCGCTTACCGCATGGCAGCAGACGCGGATGCAGAGTCCAAAGGCGAAGCCTTTGGTTTTTCAACCGGACTGCATTGCCCTGCCAGCGATGTGCGCTACAGCGACCCCACGCCGTCCATGTTCTCGTTCAATTCGCCTGCAGGTGCATGCCCCAAGTGCAAAGGCTTTGGCCGTGTGATTGGCGTGGATTACGGCTTGGTGATTCCCAACGACAAACTCACGCTGCGCATGGGGGCGATCAAACCGATACAAACCCCTGCATGGCAAGAGTGCCAAGACGATTTGATGCGTCACGCCGAAACAGCAGGCATTCCGCGTGATACGCCGTGGAACAAGCTCACCCCTGAGCAGCACCATTGGGTGATCCAAGGCTCGCCGAATTGGACGGGCAAGTG
>CALPPP020000042.1 GCA_943325485.2 Rickettsia typhi | reverse complement strand
TGAGCGCCATCTGTGGTTGGCAGCTTTGGCCAGCCACCAGTGGGGCCGCGGCCATGCCTGCCTCGATCTGAATCAGTGGCCTGACAACGCAGGTTTTTTACTCGCTTGGCCACCTCAAGCTTTGGCCGCATTGCCCGCCAAGCTAGCACTTGGCTTGTCAGATATCCCCTGGGCGCAAGGCGAGCACTCGCCCTTGGTCGTGCAAGACAAGCGCCTGTATTTGCGACGCGCTTGGGCGGCAGAGCAAGACATTCGCGCAAGACTTGTTGCCTTGCAGCAAAGCCGTGCAGCACCACCTGATTTGACGCAGCAGCTTGACCATCTTTTTGGTACTGACCAAAGCGATGGGCAGCGCCTCGCTTGCGCCCATGCCGCGCAAAACGCCCTCACCCTCATCACCGGCGGCCCAGGCACGGGCAAAACCACCACGGTGGTCAAGTTGCTGCGTTTGTTGCAGTCGGGTGCAGCCACCCCTTTGCGCACCCTGCTGGCTGCGCCCACAGGCAAGGCTGCAGCGCGTTTAGCTCAGGCCATGGCGCAAGCACGTGCCACACTCAGCGACAGCGATGCAGCGTGTTTGCCCAACACCGCGCACACCTTGCACAAACTGCTCTACACAAGCCGCGGCAAAGCACCTGTTTTGCAAGCCGACGTGATCGTGGTTGATGAAGCTTCGATGATCGATTTGGAATTGATGGCACGCTTGCTCAAAGCTGTGCCAGATCAGGCGCGTTTGGTGCTCTTGGGCGATAAAGACCAACTCGCCTCTGTCGAAGCCGGTGCCGTGATGTCCCAACTTTGCCAAGCGCCTTGGCTGCAAGCGCACACCATGGTGTTGACACACAGCCACCGCTTTGATCCGGACCAAGGTATAGGCGCGTGGGCCAAGGCTTGCAACACGGGCGACAGCGCAGGACTGCAAGCCCTTTGGCAAACAGCGCCGCAGGCTTGCTGGTCCAAGGTGGCCTCGGTCACCAAACTCAGCAGCGCAAACAGCAACAGCGCAGACACCTTGCAAGCCCTTGCTTTGGCTTGGGCACCATGGCGCAAACTGCTTGCACCTCACCAGCAGGGGCAAGGCTGTGATGACACACAGGCTTTGGCTTTGCTGCAAAGCTTTGGCAGCATCGGCGTGTTGTGTGGCTTGCGCGAGGGGCCCTGGGGGGTGAAACATTTCAACCAACAAATGCAGCAAGCCATGGGTTTTGCCAATACCGACTGGTTTGTGGGTCGCCCCGTGATGGCACGGCGCAACGACTATGCACTCGGGTTGATGAACGGCGACTTAGGGATGTGTTTACCGGTGGTGGTCGATGGCGACATCCGCTTGCGGGTGGCGTTTCCCGATGGTCAAGGGGGAGTTCGCTGGTTGGTGCCTAGCCGCTTACAGGCCATTGACACGGTGTTTGCGATGACGGTTCACCAATCACAAGGCTCCGAGTTTGAGCATGTGCTGCTGATCCTGCCCGAGATTGACACCCCTTTGCTCAAGCGTGAACTGGTCTATACCGGCATCACGCGCGCGCGCAGCAGCCTGTGCGTTTGGGCACCCTCCCCACCCCTGCTGATGCACGCCATCACCCAAGGCGTGGTGCGAAGTGGCGGCTTGAGTGAGCCGCTTCGCTAGCGCTTGTTGGCTTCAGTGGCAAAATCCTTCAAGTTGTTTGCTTGAAGTACCCAAAGGATGTCCGATGCGCTTTATGAAATGGATGCTTTTGCTGTGGTTAGCTGTTCAGCCATGGTTGGCCTTGGCCGATTGGGAAGCCGTGGATGAAAACTTCCTTGCGGTGGTCTATATCGACCCCGATAAAGTACGCGCAAGCAGTGTCTACCCTCAAGCGTGGCACTTGATTGATCTGCGCGAACGCGCCAAGACTGGCGCCATGTCGCGCTTGGCCTTGATGGAATACGACTGTCACGACCAACGCCGACGCACACTGGCGTTTGCCTCCAAGTCCGAGGCCATGGGCGAGGGCAAGACCTTGTTCACCAGCGCAGTGTCCACCCCATGGAAGCCCGTCTCTGGCGACACCGTGGCGGAAAAGGTCCTGGGGCTGCTGTGCGGTCAGAATGCAGGCAAAGGTGCCCAAGTCCATAAGGACAAGCAAAGCAAAGAAGCACCCGCTGCCGCACCCGCCAAAAGCGACCATTGAACATCACAGGAATCTTTCATGCAAGTCACCCAACACAACGCCAATTTCTCCACTGCCCCACAACTCGCGCCTGAGCACATGACGGCGATTGCCAGTCATGGTTTTCGCACCGTCATCAACAACCGCCCTGACATGGAGGGTGGCCCAGATCAACCCACCTCCGCACAAATGCAAGCGGCGGCAGAAGCGGTTGGCCTGACCTACCACTACCTGCCTGTCATCAGCGGCAGCATCACTGCCGAACAAGTGCAGCACATGGCTGAGTTGGTCAAGTCTGCCCCCAACCCGGTGCTGGCGTTTTGCCGCAGCGGTGCACGCTCAACCCAGCTGTGGATGATGGGCGCTGCCAGCGACTGAGCGCCCCTGCTATGGGACTGCGCCTACAAATCAACCTGATCATGGGCGTGCTCTTGGCCGCATTTGCGTCCTTGCTGATTTATTTGCAACTCGATAACACCCGCCAAAGCGTTCGCGAGGAGATGGAAGGCGCCAGCATCGTCGCCACGCAACTGCTGTCGCGCTTGCAAGCGGGTTCACGCAACAGCTCGCTCGAAGACATGGCGCAATTTCTCGCCACAGTAGGCCGAGTACGCGCCAACGAAATCGAACTTCGCAACACGCAAGACGCTGTGGTTTACCGCTCGCCACCACCTGTTTACAAAGCCGGACGCGATGCCCCTGACTGGTACACAGGCATTGTTTCGCCCTTGGTGCAGACCCGCGAAATACCTGTCTCTGATGGCCTCTTGTTGCTGCGCGCCGACCCCTCCAGAGCCATTTTGGATGGCTGGGACGACTTCAAACCCATGGTCCTGACCGTCATTGCAGGGTTTTTGTTGGGCAATGCCCTGGTGTTTGTGTTGGTCGGGCGGGCTATGCAACCGTTGCAAAAGGTTGTGCAAGGTCTGCAAGCCATGGAGGGCGGCAGTTACGGCACCCGACTGCCCCCCATGCATGGCAAAGAAGCCAAGGTCATGGGGGAAGCCTTCAACGCCATGGCGCAGTCGGTACAAGAGGGTATTTCAGCGCAAACCCAAGCGCGTGAAGCCACCTTGGCGCTGGCGCAAAACCGCGAACTCACCCAGGTCATACAAACCCGCATTGAAGAAGTGCGTGGCCAAATCGCCAGAGAACTGCACGACGAATTGGGCCAACAGGTCACGGCCATCAAAAGCTTGGGGCAGGCCATGGTGCTGCGAGCCCAGGGCGTGGATGCACATACCGAACAAGCGGCCCGCATGGTGATAGACAGTGCTGACGCGATTTACGAAGAGGTGCATCAACTGGTGAGCAAACTGCGCCCCCTTGCGCTGGATCGCTTTGGGCTGCAAGATGCATTGCAAGATTTGGTGGAAGATGCGCGCAGCCGCCACACCGATACGCGCATCCATTTGGAACTGCACTCGCCGCTAGAAGACATTGAGCCCAGTTTGGCCACTGCCACCTACCGCATCGTGCAAGAGTCACTGAACAACGCATTGCGACATGCTCAAGCCAGCCAGATCACCATCGTCTTGTCTGCACATGCACAACACCTGCACATCGACGTCAGCGACAACGGCAAGGGTGCCACCCCTGATTGGGCAGATTCCGGCCAATACGGCGTCATCGGTATGCGAGAGCGAGCCCAAGGGCTGGGCGGGTCATTCAGCTTCGAGTCCTTACAGCCCTCGGGTGTTCGCGTGTGGGCAGTACTGCCGCTGAGCCACAATCCAGCACATGGCTAAATTGACACTTCTTTTGGTAGACGATCACGCCGTGGTGCGCAGCGGTTTCAAAGTACTGCTGCAAACTTGGGATGACGTGGATGTGGTCGCCGAGGCCAACAGCGGCGAAGAGGCCCTGCCGCTGTACACCCTGCATCGCCCTGACGTGGTGGTGATGGACATCGCCATGGCGGGCATGGGCGGCATTGAAGCAAGCAAACGCTTGTTGGCGCTGGACCCTCAGGCTCGCATCTTGGCCTTGTCGGCTCACGAAGACAGCAGCTATGCGAAAAGAGCATTACAAGCAGGTGCTTTGGGCTATTTGTCCAAACGCACGGCCCCCGAGGTGTTGATCGACGCCTTGCGCATGGTGGCGCGTCACCAGCGCTTTATCGATCCCATCATTGCGCAACGCATGGCCAACCAGCAAAACAGCAGCGATTCACACTACATCGACAAGCTCTCCCCGCGCGAATTCGAGGTCTTTTTGGCGCTGGCCAAAGGGCGCTCGGTGCTGGACATTTCCCAAACTTTGGGTTTGTCTGCCTCAACGGTTGGCACTCACCTGTACAAGGTCAAACTCAAACTTCAACTCAGCAACCAATCCGAGATGACACTGCTCGCCATGCGCCATGGATTGCTCGACGACACCAACCCATGAGCGCCAACCATTCCTTCTCCCGCAAAGAACGTGTTGCCCTGATCACCGGTGCCAATATCGGTATCGGTCGCGTCACCGCTGTGCGTTTGGCCCAGCAAGGCTACACCGTGTTTTTGGCGGGTCGCTCGGCCCAGCGTACCCAAGCCGTGATCGATGACATTCACGCATTGACTGGCAACCCCAACAGCGCCTTTTTCCTTCCGTTACAACTTGACGATTTGACCTCGGTGCGCGAATGTGCGGCACTTTTTTTGGCGCGTCAACTGCCCTTGCACCTGCTTGTCAACAATGCGGGTTTGGCTGGCCTCAAAGGGCAAACCCGTCAAGGCTTCGAGATGGCTTTCGGGGTGAACCACCTGGGACATTTTTTATTCACCCAATTGCTGCTTGACACCCTCAAGGCCAGTGCGCCAGCCAGAGTGGTGACGGTGGCGAGCCGGGCGCACCTGATGGCCTACCAAGGCTTGGATTGGCCAAGCTTGCAACAACCCACCCGCAGCCTCACCGGAACCCGCGAATACGGCGTGTCCAAGTTGGCCAATATTTTGTTCAGCGCCCATTTGGCCAAGGTATTGGCTGGCACAGGGGTATCGACGTATTCACTGCACCCTGGCGTGGTTGACACCGAGGTGTGGCGTGAAGTGCCAGGTTTCTTGAGACCCTTGTTGCGCTTGCGTGGACTGCTTACCCCCGAGCAAGGAGCGCAAACCACGCTCCACTGCGCCTTGCAAGCACCGGCCAGTGAAAGCGGCTTGTACTACGATCAATCCCGAATCAAAACCCCATCGCGCATTGCACAAGATGCGCAATTGGCTGAACAACTGTGGAACCAATCCCTGCAATGGGCGAAAGCAGCTTCATGAAAAAACACCTGTCAATGCTGCTCCTGATATGTTGGTGCGGCCTGGCTCACGCCGAATGGCAAAGCTTTGCCAAAGCTGACGACGGCGATTGGTATCTTGAAAGCCAGTTGGTGCAAACCAGCCCCATGGTCCGTGCTTGGACCTTGTTCGACCACCACACACCCGTGGGTGCGTTTGGCGTGCTGTCGGTGAAAACCATGCTCGAGTTCGATTGCCCACAACAGCGTATGCGTGACATCAATATTGTGGTCTTCAACGACCACATGGCTCGCGGCTCCATCCTGCGCAACACCTACCCCGGTACGCAGCTGATTCATCCCCCGCCGGGCAGCGTATTCGACCAACTCATGACCCAACTTTGCAAACCATGAGCACCTCATCCATTCTTCGCATCGCGCCCTTGGGGTTTCCGTGGCAAACCATCGATCCGTTTTTGTTTTGCGTTCACCACCTAGACCATTACCCTCAAGGTAATGCTTCTATGGGGCCAGCAGCCTCTTTGGCAGGGCGCAACCTCGGCCAAGACTTTGCGGGCAAAGACGGCTGGAGCATGTACCACGGCATGACCATCCCAGGTTTTCCCGCGCACCCCCACCGCGGCTTTGAAACCGTCACCATCGTTCGCCAAGGCCATATCGATCACTCCGACTCACTGGGTGCCACCGCCCGTTTTGGTCCAGGCGACGTGCAATGGCTGACCGCTGGCCAAGGCATCGTGCATTGCGAAATGTTTCCCTTGCGCCATACCGACCAAGCCAACACCGCCGAGCTGTTTCAAATTTGGCTCAACCTGCCGGCCAGCCACAAAATGGTCAAACCCCACTTCACCATGCTGTGGGGCGAACAAATTCAAGACGTTCACCATGTGGACGCCCAAGGTTTGACCACCGACATCCGTGTGGTGGCAGGCAGCTTGGACCAAGCCCAAGGTTTAGCGCCGCCGCCCGACTCGTGGGCCAGCCAAGCCCATGCGGATGTGGCCATCTTCACAGTCAAAATGGCCGCAGGCGCACGCTGGACGCCTCCCGCAGCGCAGGTGGGAACGCGCCGGCAGTGGTATGTGTTTCAGGGTGAGGGCTTGCGCATGGCTGATCAGCCCATCCCTGTGAAATCTGCGGTTGAGGTTCGTGCGCAAGAAGAGATTGAAATCATCAATGGCGACAGCCCTAGCGAGTTGCTGATGCTGCAAGGCAGACCGATTGCCGAACCGGTGGCGCAATATGGGCCGTTTGTGATGAACACAAGGGCTGAAATAGAACAAGCGTTTGAGGACTACCGCCGCACAGAATTTGGCGGCTGGCCTTGGACAGGCCCAGACCCTGTGCACCCCCGCGACAAGGGGCGTTTTGCCTTGCACGCCGATGGAAAGCTCGAGGAGCGTTAAGTTTTACCCGCGTTGGGCGCTGGCGAGATTTCGGTGAGCGTGACCTCTTCCAAAACTTCCAACTCTCTTTGGGCTTGCAGCGCCGCTTTGCGCCGCGCCAAGATGTCTTCACGCGCAGCGGTTTGGAACAGCAACCAATCTGTACGGTCCTTTGCGCGGGGAAGACCAGCAAATAACAACATCACCAAAAGATAGCTCAGTCCGTAGCTCAGCACCAAGCCACCGGACTGCAAGCCTATCGCCCATGAATGTTCATCTTGCCAAACTTCGGGCAAGGGGAAGAGCGACCATTGGTCAATCCACCCTTCTCTCCAAAGGTAGGCGCACCAAACCGCAAAAAGGCCCCACGCCAGGGTGTGCAAAAGCCGTTTTTCCACCCGACCCAGTACCTGACACCAATCTGGCTCGTGAAATTCCATCTACAACTCCGAAATCAAGACTGCTATCTTAGTTCATCAAATATCGCTACCGCGCGGGTCCATCCCGCTGATGCGCCACGTATCTTGTGGGGAAAACAGCTGATGTAAAAACCACTGGGTGGCAGTACTTCCAAGTTGTGCAGCTTTTCTAAATGGCAATAGCCAATATCGCGGCCCGCCTTGTGGCCTTCCCATATCAGCGAGGCATTGCCCGTCTCGGCGTATTTTTGCGCGGTGTGAACAAACGGCGCATCCCAACTCCAAGCATCGGTGCCGGTTAAGCGCACACCTCGCTCGAGCAAATACATGGTGGCCTCGTAGCCCATGCCGCAACCTGTCGCCACGTAATCGACTTGGCCATAACGTTTACCTGCGGCTGTGTTGACCACCACAATTTCTAATGGACTGAGTGTGTGCTGTATGCGTTGGAGTTCGGCTTCTACTTCCTTGGCCGTCACCACATGGCCATTGGGAAAATGGCGAAAGTCAAGCTTGACACCAGGCTGGAAGCACCACTCTAGCGGCACCTCGTCGATGGTGATGGCAGGTTTGGCTTCTCCGCTGGCCTTGTCCATAGTGGAGTGATAGTGGTAAGGCGCATCCAAGTGCGTGCCGTTGTGGGTACACAGTTTGACGAACTCCACCGCCCATCCCTCGCCATCGGGCAGGTCTTCTTTTTTCAAGCCGGGGAAAAACGGCTCGATTTGTGACACCGTGTTTTGGTGTGTGAGGTATTCGATCTGCGGCGCATACGCAGGGGGATCGCTCACCACATCGTTTTCAAGGTAAATGGAGATATCAACAAAACGTCGTGGCATGGCAAACCCCTTTATTCAAACGCTGGCTTCTTCAAGCAACCTCAAACAAACCTGCTGCACCCATGCCGCCGCCCACGCACATGGTGACCACCACATATTTCACCCCGCGGCGTTTGCCTTCAATCAGGGCATGACCTACCAAACGTGCACCCGTCATACCATAGGGATGACCGATGGAGATGCTGCCACCGTTGGCGTTGTAAATGTCGGGGTTGATGCCCAATTGATCGCGGCAGTAAATGGCTTGGCAGGCAAAGGCTTCGTTCAATTCCCACAGCCCAATATCGTCAATCTTCAAACCATGCTGCTTGAGCAGTTTGGGGACGGCGTAAATGGGACCGATGCCCATTTCTTCGGGGGCACATCCCGCCACTGTCATGCCGCGGTAAATGCCTAAAGCTTGCAATCCACGGCGTTGCGCCAAACCCGCATCCATCACCACGCAAGCACTGGCGCCATCGGACAACTGGCTGGCGTTGCCAGCAGTGACCACACCCCCTTCAATAACGGGCTTGAGCGAAGTCAAACCTTCCAGCACCGTGTCAGGACGGTTGCTC
>CALPPP020000041.1 GCA_943325485.2 Rickettsia typhi | reverse complement strand
GACGGCGATTTGCAAAACGACCCACGCGACATCCCCATGCTGGTCGAGCACTTGCTGGTTGAGGACAAAGACATCGTGGCAGGCTGGCGGCAAAACCGCCAAGACGGTTTTTTTCTGCGCAAAATCCCCTCTTACTTTGCCAACCGCCTTATTCGCAAGGTCAGTGGTTTGAATTTCAAAGACTTAGGTTGCAGCTTGAAAGCGTTTCGTGCGCCTGTGTTGCGCAAAATCCGCCTCTATGGCGAGATGCACCGCTTTATTCCCGCTTGGCTGTCGACCGTTACCTCAGCGGACCGCATGGCCGAGATGCCGGTGCGTCACCACGCACGTACCAAGGGCCAATCCAAATACGGCATCTCGCGCACCCTGCGGGTGATTGTGGACTTGCTGTCCATCCATTATTTTTTACGCTTTGGCACGCGCCCTGGCCATTTCTTTGGCGGCATAGGCTTGGCAGTGTTAACGCTTGGCATGGGCATATTGGTGTATTTGATGGTGCTGAAATTCATGGGTGAATCGATTGGCACCCGACCCTTGATGTTTGCTGGCTTCTTTTGCGTGTTGGGGGGCTTGCAGTTCCTCACCACCGGCGTGTTGGCAGAGTTGCTGATGCGCACCTATTACGAAGGTGGCAAAGCGCAGGCCTACCATTTGGTGGATGCGCCAACCCCTCAACACAACGAAGGCTGGCATGGCAGGGTCTGAAGCGCCTGTTAGTCGACGTTGGGCTTTTCTAGGTGCCTTTTTATTGCTAGGCTATTTTTTACTGGGCCTAGGCCATAGCCTGTTGTTTGATGTGGATGAGGGGGCTTTTTCCGAAGCCACCCGAGAAATGGTGGTCAGTGGCGACTGGGGCCACACCACCCTTAATGGCGCTGACCGCTTTGACAAACCCATAGGCGTGTATTGGCTGCAAGCCATCAGCGTGAAGGTTTTTGGCGTGAGTGAGTTTGCTTTGCGACTGCCTTCTGCGCTGGCCGCTTGGGCTTCTTGTTTGGCGCTGGCGCTGACCGCCTACCAAATTTGGGGGTCCCGCGCCGCCATGCTGGCTGCCATGGTCTTTGCCAGCAGTTTGGGGCCTTGGGCCATGGCACGCACTGCCACAGCTGATGCCTTGCTGGGTCTGTGGTTGATGCTGTCTGCGCTGGACCTTTGGCGCTACCTCAGCAAGCACGATAAAGCTGCACTCAGGCGACTGGCTTTGTGGATGGCCTTGGGGGTACTCACCAAAGGACCTGTGGCTGTGCTGATACCAGCGACTGTGCTGTTGCTTTGGCAATGGTTAGGACCTTCGCCAGGCTTGGTTCTTCGAAGCTTGCGAGATGGCTGGTCTTGGCTGATCTTTGGCGCGGTGGCAGCGCCTTGGTATATCTACGCGTGGTTGCGCCACGGCGACGCATTTATCCAAGGTTTTTTCCTGCGCCATAACCTCGATCGCTTCAGCGCCCCCATGGAGGGGCATGGCGGTGGTTGGCTGTATTTTGTGCTGGTCTTGCCTTTGCTGTGGATGCCTTGGACGCCACTGGTCCTCAATTTGGGAATGCGTTGGAAGCAACTGTGGCATACACCTCTCTTGCGTTTTGCATTGCTATGGGCCGGCTTTGTGGTGGTGTTTTTTTCCTTGTCTGCAACAAAGTTGCCTCACTATGTGCTGTATGCGGCGCCAGGCGTTGTGCTCTTGTTGACCTATGCTGGTCTGCATGCCAACAACCGTTGGTGGTGGTCGTGTGCGGTTTTGTTGACGGCTTGGTTGACCCTGCTGCTGACGCTGCCTGACCTTTTGCGGGACCACCCTGAGTGGATAGGCGACAGTCTTTACCGCGGCTTGATAGAGACATCGAGTGCGCCCAATTTCTTGCGCTCGCTCAGCGCTGCAGTGTTGATGGTGCAAGTGCTCTGGCTGGTTTCCAGTCGGTATTTACCTGTGCCTCATCAGTTGCCACGCTTTGGCTTGTTGGCCATGGGAAGCAGCGCTGTGTTGGCCTTGGGCGTGCTGCCTTGGTGGAGCCATACCTTGCAAGGCCCGGTGCATGGTTTGGCTGCAAAAGATGTGGGGCAACCTGCGGTGCAGTGGGGCGTGCATTTCCCTTCATTTGCGCTGTACCGGCAAAGTCCGGCGCCACGGCGTGTCCCTCAAGAAGGCGAGTTGGCCTTGGTTCGAACCGATAAACCCAATTGGCCTGAAGATTGGCCGATTGTTGCGAGCGAGCGAGGTTTTGCATTGGTTCGTCGACCTGTTGGGTCCGTGCTTCCCCCTTGAGAATGGGCAGACCCTCACAGCTTTGTCATGACTGAAGCACGCACTTCTTCCAACATTGGCCAACCTTGGGGCTGGCAAGCGTGGGCATTGCTTTTTTTGCTGCTGCCAGGCTTATGGCTGCTGCGCCTGTTCACCGCCGCCCACAGTGGGGCTGGCTTGTTTGTCGACGAAGCTCAGTACTGGGAATGGAGCCGCGAGCTGGCTTGGGGGTTTTACTCCAAGCCCCCTTTGTTACCTGTCTTGATCAAGTTATCGGTTGGCCTGGCAGGCGACGGCACAACGGGTGTGCGCTGGCTGGTGCAACTGTGTTGGGCCGCTGTGCCCTTGGTGCTGTGGCGACTGGGTTGGGAGATGCAGCGCGACACGCAACAGCCTTTGGCATCCCCTCATGCCGTTGGCGCTTGGGCAGCTGTGCTGTTTGCCAGCAGCTTGGCAAGTGGCGTGCTGGGACAAGTGGCCACCACCGATGGGCCCTTGGTACTGTTTTGGTCCTTGCAACTGTGGCTGGTCTGGCGTGCATTGGCTCAACCTTCTCGCTGGTCACGATGGCTAGGGGTTGGCGCTGTACTGGCCCTAGGCGTGCTTTCCAAGTACACCATGTCGGCTGTGTTGGCGAGTTGGGTCGTGTGGTGGTGGCTTGGCCATAGAAATCTGGCAGTCAGCAAAGGCATGGCGCTGGCTGCGTGTGTGGCTGGTCTGGCCTTGTTGCCCCATCTGGCTTGGAACCAGTCCCATGATTGGCCCACCCTGAAACACACTGCCGACTTGTTGTCCGGTGGCGGTTCATCTTCTGGCCCCTTCTCTGCCAAATTATTGCCACGTCTGCTTGAATACCTTGGCTCTCAAGCCTTGTTGGCAGGTCCTGTTTTTCTCTTTGTAGCCGTGGTGGGTGTCATTCGCTTTTGGCGCAAAACCGCCCCCCCACCTCTGAGCTTTTCCACCAGCCCTGCTTTGTGGGCATGGCATGGCAGCTGGCCTTTATGGGCGATTGGCGGTCTTCAAGCGGCGCAAGGCACGGCTCAAATCAATTGGCCAGCACCTGCCTTGCTAGGCGCCTCTTTGGCTGTGGGCTGGCTGCTGGCGTCTCGCCAAGCACATTGGCGCTGGCGCCAGCCAGTGGCGGTGTTGCTCATGGCCAGTTTTGTTGCAACGGCTTTGTCTTTGGGGGGAGATTGGCGAGCGCGATTGAATCTACCGGTCCAAAAATCCAAGTGGGATTTGTGGGGCCGTGCGAGGGGTTGGGAAGAAGGCTTGACGCAGTTTCAACCCTTGTTGGCGTCCAACCCAGACGCCCTGTTGGTGGCGCTTGACCGCACGCTCATCATTCACGCTGCCTACACGTGGCGAGCGCAAAAAGTGATGGCCTTGAGTTGGCAACAAACGCCCCATCCCTTGCACCATTACGATTTGCTCTACCGTTTTGACCCTGCCAAGCACCCAGGCCCGATTTTGCTCATGGTGATGGGGGAGTTGCCTGGTTTTGTGCGAGAGCGCTACAGGCATGTTGAACTGTTGTCCAATCCTTCGCCCTCGGGGCGTCCGCTGTTTTTGTGGTTGTTGAAGGACCGCGAACCATGAAAGCTCGGCTGCGCGAAGCATGGGTAGGCGGCTTGGGCCTGGGTATATCGGTGCTGGTGTTCATCCTGTGGCCAGCGCTTGACCTGCAGGTTTCTTTGGCATTTTTTGATATGCCAAGCGCCACGTTTTCAGCCAACAACCTACCTTGGGTGCATGCGGTTTATGTGGCAACGCCATGGCTGGGTCGAACTTTTTTTGTCGTGTGCTGTTTGGTTTTCTTGTTCTTAACAATGCGTTCGCAAGCCCAAAAGCCAGGCTTGCAAAGACGTTTGCTCGCCTGGGTGCTCATGGCGATCGTGGGCTTGGGCTTGGTGGTGGACTGGGGACTGAAAAACAATGTGGGACGCCCTCGCCCCGAGCAATTGCAAGTGTTCGGCGCCGACAAACCTTTTGTTCCTGCCTTTCAATGGAGTACACACTGCGATGTCAACTGCAGCTTTGTCAGCGGTCATGCGGCCAGTGGCTACAGTCTGATGGCTTGGGGCATGTGGGCTGCGTGGCAGCGTCGCAAAAAATTCTTGCTGCTGGGCATGTTTGCCGGTGTAGCCATTGGCGCGGTACGTGTGGCACAAGGCGGTCATTTTGTCAGCGATGTGGTGTTTTCGGGATGGGCTGTGTGGCTCACCTACCTGTTGATTCGCTACATCTGGGTGATGCTACGTTTGCGTCGTTTTAGGCGCCTACGTACACAAGCCCAGTCTCTGAAATAATGAGCCTAGAAATTCATTCCCAAGTTTTGTTCAACATTCAGAAGAATTACAAGCCATCATGGAACTATTAACAGACCCCCATATGTGGGTGGCTTTGGCCACTTTGACCTTGCTGGAATTGGTGCTGGGCATCGACAACATTATTTTCATCTCTATCTTGGTCAGCAAATTGCCCAAGGCCCAGCAGGAAATGGCGCGTCGCATTGGCTTGTTCATGGCGATGTTCATGCGCATCGGCTTGCTGCTTTTGCTGTCAGTGATCATTGGCTTGGTCGAGCCGCTGATCACAGTCTGGGAGCAAGCCTTTTCTGGGCGTGATTTGATTTTGCTCGCTGGCGGTTTGTTCCTTATTTGGAAAAGCACGGGTGAAATTCACCATTCGCTTGAAGGCGACGAGGCGCCAGCGAACATCAATGCCAAAGCAAATGTGATGGCCATCATTGTGCAAATCATGCTCATCGACTTGGTGTTTTCTCTTGACTCCATCATCACCGCCGTGGGTATGGTCGACGATGTGCGCATCATGATTGCAGCAGTCGTCATTTCGCTGGGTTTGATGATGTTGTTTGCCAAGAGTATTGGTGAGTTTGTCGACGCCCACCCCTCTATCAAGATGCTGGCTTTGAGTTTTTTGGTGGTGGTCGGTGTGGTGTTGGTCGCAGAAAGCTTTGGCCACCATGTACCCAAAGGCTACATTTACTTCGGTATGGCTTTCTCCTTTGGCGTGGAAATGCTCAATATTCGCTTTCGCAAAAAACGCTCCCATGCGGTACAACTTCGCCAATCAACCATTCCAGGTGAAGATGACTGATGGTGTATTTCACGCAAACATGGTTGAGGGTTACGCTGGTGGTATTTGCTTTTTGGCCAGCGCTTGGTTTAGGCCAAAACGCGAGTTGTCTGCAAAGCACGGCCTACTACGCTGAGTTCTACCAAGGTTTGTACACAATGCACCGGCATGGCTTGGATACCTTTGCCACCGACTCGTCTGATCGACAGTTGTATTTTTTTCAAGTGCAACGCAACGGTGACAAAGTTGAGGCCAATGTGGTGAAAAGTGTGCAAGCCAACAATGCTTTGTCGACCAGCGACAAAAACAAACTCATTCAATTGCACCATGCTGTTGGACAGCGCTTTCGCGACATGGCTGCCACCGACGCCCAAAATGCACAACCCAAAGACAGGGCTGGGGTTTTGCAGGCATTACAAGAAGTGTGTCAGTGAATAAAAACTAGCAACCCGAGTCGTTCACCGCCCCATCAGGCATCACGGTTTTACAAAATTTGGCGTCGTCGAGTTTGACGTCATCCATCTTGGCACCCTTGAGGTTGGTCCCGATCAACAAAGCACCTTTCAAATTGGCCTTGGTCAGCACAGCATCACTCAAATCAGCGCCGCTCAGATTGGCTTCACGCAAATAGGCGTTGGTGAAGTTGGCCAAATGCAAATTCGCGCCAGTGAAGTCGGTACGGCGCAAATTGGCATCCTCAAAATTGGTCACCAAGGTACGTTTTTCCATAGGACGCTCGGCCATATTGGCCTTGTCCAACTTGGCGCCAGACAAATTGGCGTTTTGGAAGTCTGCGCCGCGCATGTCGCGACCGCTCATGGGGGCATCTGTCAAGTCGCAGTATTTGCAGACATTGGTGGTTTTGAAGTCTTCCCACTTCGTCGCGTCAAAAGCACCCACCTGTTGGGGCCAAGACCATGCCAAGGAAGACAACAACACAACCAGCCTAGGAGTTGAACGTTTGGAAAACACAGTATTCCCTTTAAAAAAGATCAATATTCACAGGGAATAATACCCAACCCTTGGGCAGATGGGAAATACATGGATCCCATCCCCCTGAATGCGAACCATGCGATCATTGCTACCCTATTGATGAGATCAAGCCTATGTTGTTTGCCCATTCTCGCTTTTTTGCGCCCAGCATGGCCGCCTTTGTCCTGATGGCTGGGTTGCTTGCCGCCCAGTCGGCTGTCCACGCACAAACTGAGGTCACCATCAACCAGCCAGGCTCACCCGCGGTGCTGATTGATGGCAACAAAATCATGGACACCAAACCTGTCGCCACCAAGCCGCGCAAACCCTCTGCGCCCGCACCTGCTGACAGTTACACCTCACGCGGTGGTGTGCCACAAAGCAGTACCGAGGAAACCCATTTGTCTAACGGTTTGGTGTGCAAAACAGAAAAAGGACAACGCACATGCCGTTGAAGGGAAAAGCTTGGCTGCTTTGCACGGCAACCATGACCTTGTGGTTGGCCAGTTTTAGCGTTTGGGGCTATACCGTCACCTGTGAAGCCCAAGGCAGTTTTCCAGAGATGGAGAAAATCATCGTCAAACCTGCCACGGTGGAAGTCAACATAAAGAGTATTGGCAACCATTTGTACATCCATATTGAAGGACCCAAGCTTTACGCCATGTTTGTCAATACCTTGGTCACCGAAGAATTTAACGGCCAAGACCTGACCTCCAAAACCAGCATTTGGGTCAAGCGCAAACATCTCGCTAGCCAAGAAGAATCTGAAATCAAAATCACCCGCCAACCTGTCACGCTTTATGCCATGAAAGATGTACATCGTTACGGTAAAAATTTAAAATTCCTCGTGACTGGTCCCTGCCAACTGCCCTCTTAACGTCCAACATCACCATGTCCGATTTAACTGTTCGCAAGCTCCTGATCGACCTAGAAACGCCGTTTGAGTTGCGTTGGAATGGCGGCGATGCTTTCACTTCTGCCTTCATGAATGCCTTGTCCATGAGCTTTCCCGTGGGTGAGCAATTTTTCATAGATTCATTGCGCCGAGGCGTTAAAGAATTAAGCCCTGATCGGCACGCCAGCTTTGCCCAAGATATCAAAGGCTTTATCGGTCAAGAAGCCACCCACCGTCGTATCCACGAGCGCTTTAACCACCATGTTTTGAACCAAGGGATGGTCAACCATTGGGAAAAACGCGCCCTTGGCCGCATAGCCCACATCAACCAAAAAAAATCCATTCATGCGGTGGCCATCACTGCTGCCTACGAGCACTACACCTCGGTTTTCGCTGCATGGTTGCTCAACCACCCTGACTTTTTGTCGCAAGCGCCAGAGCGGCTGCAAACCTTGTGGATGTGGCATGCCAGCGAAGAAACCGAACACCGAAGTGTGTCCTTTGACATTTACCGTGCCATGGGTGGCAATGAGGTTTGGCGTAAACGCTGGATGATCACTGTCACCGTGTTTTTTCTCAGCGACATACTGCGTCAAACCTGCAACAACCTTTGGCATGACGGCAGCCTCTTCAAACTCAGCACTTGGCGCAGTGCGTGGCGTCATCTGTTTGCCAAACAAGGGCTGTTCACCAGCTCTTTTGCGGCATGGAAACAGTATTTCCGACCCGACTTTCACCCCGATGAACATGACGACCAATTGTCGCGACAGTGGTTACAAACACACTTGCAGACTTACCAAGCCATTGGTCAGTCCACTTAAAAACCTTTTTTTGAATTGACCATGCTCGACCCTCAAGCCAAAGCCCTTTTACAACTCATGATCGACCGTGGTGTACCTGCGGTCAACACCTTGTCACCCAAAGAAGCGCGCGATTTTTATGTGATGCGCAAAGCATTGACGCAACCTGAACCACCTGTCATGTCGCATGTGCACGATCATTTGCCTGATTTGGGTGGCGTGAAAGTGCCTGTTCGTGAGTACCGCCCAGCTGGCGCATCTGCCACCGATACTTTGCCTGCGCTGGTGTATTACCACGGGGGTGGCTGGGTGATTGGCAACATCGAAACCCACGATGTACTTTGCCGTCAACTCAGCAACGCCAGTGGCTGCGCGGTGTTTTCAGTGGATTACCGCTTGGCCCCCGAACATGTTTTCCCCGCCGCCTTTGATGACGCCTTGGCCGCCTTTCATTGGGTGGTGGCGCAAGCAGCTTCATTGCATATTGACCCACAACGCGTGGCCGTGGGCGGCGACAGTGCAGGTGGTAACTTGGCCGCTGCTGTGTGCTTGGGTGCCCGAGGTGGCGAACAGGTACCTGCATTTCAATTGCTGATTTACCCTTCCACCCTGATGTACCCCGACACCCCCAGCTACCACGCCAATGCCGAAGGCTAT
>CALPPP020000040.1 GCA_943325485.2 Rickettsia typhi | reverse complement strand
CCATATTGCCCCGCAAGCGCAACTGCTGGCTGTCACCCATCACTGGGGTGACTACTACAGCCAACGCGTTGAGCAGGTCATCAATGGCACTTGGCAAAGCGGCAATGTATGGGGCGGTGTCAGAGAAAAAATGGTTCAAGTGGGCGCATTTGGTCCAAGGTTACCCGGACGTGTTCAAAATGAGTTGATGCGTTTGCAGCGTGCCATTGGACGCGGTAGTTTGCAACCCTTTGCTGGCCCCATCTTGGATAACCAAGACCAAGTGATTCTTGCGCGGGGCCAGTCTTTGAGCGACAAGGAAATTTTGAACATGAATTTTCTGGTGCAAGGTGTTCAAGGGCAGCTACCCTGACCGTATTGACGCGGCTCATACAATCGAGCCCATAGAAATAAGGTGAACGCATGAGTATCAAAAGCGACAAATGGATTCGCCGTATGGCGGAGCAGCACGGCATGATCGAACCCTTCGAGCCAGGGCAAATTCGCCAAGACGCTGCCGGCCAAAAAATTGTCAGCTATGGCACCAGCAGCTATGGCTACGACATCCGTTGTGCGCCGGAGTTCAAGGTGTTCACCAACATCTACAGCACCGTGGTTGACCCCAAGAATTTCGACCCCAAGAGCTTTGTCGATATCGAGGCCGACGTTTGCATCATTCCCCCCAATAGCTTTGCTTTGGCTCGCACACTTGAATACTTTCGAATTCCTCGCAACGTGTTGACCATTTGCTTGGGCAAAAGCACCTATGCCCGCTGCGGCATCATTGTGAATGTCACACCTTTCGAGCCCGAGTGGGAGGGCTATGTGACCTTGGAGTTCAGCAACACCACACCTTTGCCTGCCAAAATCTACGCTGGCGAAGGCTGCGCCCAGGTGCTTTTTTTCGAGAGTGACGAGGAGTGCGAAACCAGTTACAAAGACCGTGGCGGCAAATACCAAGGTCAAGTGGGTGTGACCTTGCCAAGGGCTTGAATACAAGCCAAAAGCAAGGCTTTAGAGCACTTTCTCTAGAGTGCGACAATCGCTAACTATATGAATTCATTCTCGCAACTGCAGTTAGACCCCCATTTGGCCAAAGCCGTTGCCGAAATGGGCTACGAATCAATGACGCCTATTCAGGCGCAGGCCATTCCGGTGGTGTTATCAGGCCAAGACGTCATGGGCGCTGCCCAAACCGGCACGGGCAAAACCGCTGCTTTCTCGCTGCCCCTGTTGCAGCGAATGCTTAAACACGAAAACAGCTCTACCTCCCCAGCACGTCACCCGGTACGCGCCTTGGTTTTGTTGCCTACCCGAGAGCTTGCCGATCAAGTGGCTCAGCAAGTCAAGCTTTATGCCAAATACACCCAGCTGCGTTGCGCGGTGGTGTTTGGTGGCATGGACATGAAGCCGCAGACAGCAGAACTCAAACGTGGTGTTGAGGTGTTGGTGGCCACACCTGGTAGGTTGTTAGACCACATCGAAGCGAAAACTGCGGTGTTGAACCAAGTGGAGTATGTGGTGCTTGATGAGGCCGACCGCATGTTGGACATTGGTTTCTTGCCTGATCTGCAGCGCATCCTGAGTTACTTGCCTAAACAACGCACAACACTTTTGTTCTCGGCCACGTTCTCACCTGAAATTAAACGCTTGGCGAACAGCTATTTGCAAAACCCTGTCACGATTGAAGTGGCGCGGCCCAATCAAACCGCTTCCACCGTCACGCAGCTGTTCATCAACGTTAACGAAGACGATAAACGCCGCGCCCTCAAACTGATCCTGAAGCAAAAAGCCATCTCTCAGGCCTTTGTCTTTGTCAATAGCAAACTGGGCTGCGCACGGTTGGCCAGGTCCTTAGAAAAAGATGGTTTACGCACGGCGGCCTTGCATGGTGACAAAAGCCAAGATGAGCGGCTTAAAGCCCTTGAAGCATTTAAAAAGGGCGAGGTGGATTTACTTGTCTGCACCGATGTGGCTGCGCGTGGTTTGGATATCAAAGATGTGCCAGCCGTGTTCAATTTTGATGTGCCTTTCAATGCGGAAGACTATATTCACCGCATAGGGCGCACGGGGCGCGCAGGTGCCGAGGGCTTGGCCGTGAGTTTTGCGTCAGCTTCAGATTTGCGTTTGGTCTCTGATATTGAAAAGCTCACCAAACAAAAAATCGAATTCACCGTGTTGGAGTTAGAAGAGGAGCGCCCATTCCCCCGTCGCTCTCGTTCTGACGATGATGAGCGCCCAAGGCGTGATACGGATGAGCGCTCTGGTGCGCCGCGCAGCCGCTTCACACCTGTTAAGCCACCTGCCGATCCATTCTTCGATAAACCCTACGAGCCCAGTGTCCAGCCTGGCTCAGATGAAGCCAGTGAATCGCCAACCAAGGGAGATATGTCGCCCGTTCGGGGCAGTATTTCCCCCAACATCAAACCCAAGCGCAAAGTTGCCGCTCTGTTCAAAACCACGGCTTAAGACCGTTGACCTCTTATCAGGTCCGCGCTTGGGCGAAGGCTGCGCAGTCAATCTGATGACGTTGGTGAATCCCCGGACCCTTGGCATTCAACTCAAGTCCGCTCAAACACCGACCCCAAACACAACCTGTGTCAAGCTCGATAACGTCTTGGCGTTGCATGGGCGTCAAGGTAGACCAATGGCCAAAAGCGATACAGGTATCTCGCGTTCGACGCTCAGGGACATCAAACCAAGCCATAAACCCTGGCGGCGCTTGCGACGCGTCAAGGTGGTGTTGGAATTCCATCTCGCCCAAGGCTGTACAAAAGCGCAACCGGGTCAATGCATTCACGATCACCCGCAATCGCTCAACACCTTGGAGTTCATCGCTCCAAGCGGCGGGCAAGTTGCCGTACATCTGAGCGATAAATGTTTGCCAACTGGGGCCTCGCAAAACCGTTTGCACTTCGTCGGCCAGCGCGAGGGTTTGCGCCAGGTCCCACTGTGGCAACACCCCCGCATGGACCATCAGCACACCTTCTTCATGCATCGCCAAATGCTGCATACGCAACCAATCAATCAAAGTGTGTCGATCTGGCGCTTGCAAAATATCGTCAACAGTGTCCCCACGTTTGAGGGGTTGAATGCCAAGGTGTATGGCCAGCAAATGCAGATCATGGTTGCCCAGCAAGCACCGCGCACTGGTACCCAGTTTGTGCAGTCGACGCAAAACTCCAAGGTTGTCTGGCCCGCGGTTAACCAGGTCGCCCAGCAGAAACACGGTGTCGCGGCTTGGCGAAAAGCCTACCTGCGCAAGCCATTGCGACAATGCGCTGTCGCAGCCCTGTACGTCGCCAATCAAGTAAAGTGCCATGGCATGATTGTCATAGATTCCTCTGAGCCTCACCCTTGCGGGTTTTTGACTGCCTGATGCCATGGATGTATTGCTGATTATTTTTTTGACTTTCCTCAATGCCATCTTTGCCATGTCGGAGATGGCGTTGGCATCCAGTCGAAAAACTTTGCTATCGCAGCTGGAGGCTTCAGGCGCTTATGGTGCTAAGGCCGCCTTGGCGCTTCAAACACGGCCAACGGAGTTTTTGTCAACTATTCAAATCGGCATCACCACATTGGGCGTCATCAATGGCATTGTGGGTGAGGCTGCCTTCAGCAATAGCTTGTCAACATGGTTATCAGGATGGTCCGTTCTTGAGCCTTTAGCCGGTATTTTGGCTACCACTGTGGTGGTGACTGTCATTACATTCAATACGATTTTGTTTGGCGAACTCGTTCCAAAACGCATTGGTCAGTTGTTCCCTGAAACAGCCGCACGATGGACTGCGCCCATGATGCTTGCCACGGCCATGATGACCAGACCTTTGGTGCATCTGCTTTCAAAAACAACTGCTGTTATTTTGCATTTGTTACGCATTGATGCGCATCAAACGCGACAAGTGACCGAGGAGGAGATTCGCGCGAGTTTGGTCGAAGGCGTGGACGCAGGCTTGATTGAGCATCACGAGCACCAAATGGTTAAGAATGTATTTCATTTGGATGAGAGGGAATTACCCTCCATCATGGTGCCTCGTACAGATATCGTGTGGCTTGACAGCCAACTGACAACCCAGCAAGCGGTGGAGTCTTTGTCTGAACTGGAAGCGCACTCTTGGTATCCCGTTTGCCGTGAAGGTTTAGATGAAATCATGGGCGTTGTCAGCATGGCCAGTTTGTTGCATAACCGCAGCTCTGCTGAGCCCATCACGCAATGGATGGAGCCCGCTGTTTTTGTACCAGAGACACTCAGCGGTTTAGACATGTTGGCGCAATTTCGCCACCCCCACAAATCGTCGAATACACCTGCTCCCAGCGGTGGCGGACGCATGGTTTTGGTGGTGGACGAATATGGCGTTGTGCAAGGCTTGATGACGCCACGAGACTTGCTCGAAGCGATCACCGGTGAATTGGTGCAAACCAATGCAGAAGATGAAGCCTGGGCGGTACAGCGCGAAGACGGAAGTTGGTTGCTTGATGGCATGATGCCTGTGCAAGAACTTAAATCGCGTTTAAATCTCAAATCTCTGCCGCAAGAAGACGATGCCATCTACAACACACTGGCTGGACTGCTGCTAGCCGTTTCTGGCAGATTGCCTCAGGTGGGTGAAGCCACCTATGCAGAAGGATGGCGCTTCGAGGTGGTTGACTTAGACGGCAGGCGTATCGACAAGGTGTTGGCCAGTTACCAACCACAAGGTTTGGACACGGGGCCCAATACCTAATCCTTTTAGCCAGGTTCAGCTTTAGTGATTTTTCTTCTCTTGTGGGGAGATGTGATCAAGCTTTGAATTGATATCGTTCACGGTTTTTCGAATGGCGTCTACCCTGCCATGAAACTCTTCCATCCTGTGTTGTTTGGCAAGTAGCGCTTCCTGCTGCTGTTTGATCATTTCTGGGCTGGGCGCCTCAGGTGCTTTTTTGGCAATGGGCGGCTGCTTGATTTGCGCGGCTGGTTTGGTTTGGGTTGGGAGAACCGGTGCTGGGGTATCAGGCAGGAGCCTAACTTCAGCAAGCTTGGTTTTTTCTTCCTCGACAAGCTCGATGTGGTCATCCAAGGTTTCGTCAGTCAGCGCTTGTGTATTGAGATTTTCCTCAGGAGGGTCCTCGATTTCCATGTGGTCATCAGGAAAGTCGTCGTTTGCATTGACAAACAAAGGGATTGGCTCAACAGGCTCTGTGTCTGCAACAGCGACATGAGGGTCTTCTGTGGCGCTCTCAGGCAAAGGCGCATGGCTATCGTGAATATTGGCTTGCGGTACTGCCGCCAGATGGTCTTCTAGCTTATCTTTGGCAATGGAGGCGTGGTGGTCTTCCTCCTGGTCACTGGGCAAAACAGCATGGGTATCGTGCAGGCCTTCATTAGAAATAGCTATGGAATGTTCGTTCGATGCATCATTGGCAATACCCACCAAATGATCTTCTACATGGTCATCGGCGACGCCTACAAGATCATCATTTGCATGGTCACCGGCAATATTGACAAGATGATCATGAAGCGAGTCTGTGGCAACACCTATGCCGGGCTGGCTGTGCAGATGATCGGGGCTGATGCCAGTTTTGGACTCTTGTAATGCATCTTCTTGGCCCTTCGCATAAACATCTGCTTTGGCGTGCTCCGCTTCAAAAGCCTGCTGAGTATCCACAGAGACATTTTCTGAGCTTTGCTTGAGTGCCTTTTGCTCTAGCTGTTCTTCAAAATGGGAATGGGCGGGACCAAGTTCATCTAGCTCGCCCGCCACAATATCGCTTCGCTTGGCTTTGGCGCTGGTTGAACCTTCGGGTATTTCAACTGAAAATGCTTTTGTACTGCGAATAAGCGAAGGTTCTTTAGAAGCCATGATGAAGGTTGTAATGCTTACCTGTTTGTGAGTAAATCTCCAGCCAATTTTACAGCCTCTGCAGCATTGACAGAAATGGCATCAGCGGCTAGTTCGATGCCATCCATTTTGGCCTGAAGCAAGGCCGGACCACCCAAAATCACAAAGGCATTGGGGTTGCGTGAAGCACTCTTTAGCCTTGCGATCAGGGCAGGAATATGCGGCAGTTGTTCAATCAAACCGACAGATAAACCAATCACATCAAACCACTCGTGAGCGACTGCATGAACCAATGCTTGTTCTGAGGTTGAAATTTCAACAACCACTTGCCAATGGTCCGCGCGAAAAAACTCAGACACCATGGCCAGACCCAAGATGTGTTGAGAACCAGGTGCAGAGGCCAGCATGATGCGACGAACATCCCCTGCTGTTTGAGGACCGTCTTGGGTTTCGTAGCCCAGGTGCCGCATGGCATGGTGCATACGAAGCAGGCCTTGGGCGACCACGGTGAAGTCCATTTTGTCTTGCTCCCACAAGTCACCGAGGTAGCGTGCTGCGGGTGTGATGACATCTAAAAAGACAGTTTGAGTACCCAAGCCTTTATCGCGCAACACATCGAGGTGATTGAAAACAGCTTGTGAGTCTGTGGCGAGGCAGGCTTGCGCAAAATCGAGCATGTCTTGTTCAGACGCTGCGACCAAGTCGGCTTGGGCGTGTTCAAGATCCAAGGCTTTTACGCTTGGGTGTGCATCTAAAAGGCGCGGGATGATTTGCGATTCAATCACCGACAAAAGAGAGGTTTTGCAAAGGTCAATAGAACCTTTGGAATCGTTGGCCGCCGTGGGGGAAGGCATTGCGGCAGATTGCTTGCCCCAAATTGACAAGGCTAGCCCAGACAAACTTTTAATGGGTGACTTCAGGCTAGGCAGGATCCGGGATGACACACTGAGGTTCATGGCTAGTCCGTTCGAGAGCTGTCGGGACTTACAAATATGTGTAACTTGCCCTTGAGGTCATTGTGTCAACAAAGTCAGAGCTACGCCACCCTGTCTAGGGTAAATACCGAAGAAATAGCTTTTATTTTGAATTGTGCATGAGGGTTTTCCTTGTGTTTAAGGAGATACCACCTTTTTTTCAGTGCCAATGAAATACTGCATTTGGTTATTCGTTAATAACATTAAGGAGACATCCATGCGAACCATACCTATTTCAACTGTTGCGTCCGAGTTCAGCGACTGCGAAGAAAGCGGCATTGTCCCCAAGCAACATTTGCCCTTGGCACGCCGTGAATTCCTCAAAGGCTCGGGCATTTTGATGGGCACCTTGGCTGCCGGTTCCGTACTGGCAGGTTTAGCACCTTCCACGGTGTGGGCAGTTGAACTCAAAACCCTGTCAAAAGCAGAGGGCGAAACACTCATGGCCATGGGTCGTGTGTTGTATCCCCATAAAAAACTACCTAATGCGGTTTATGCCATTTTGGCCAAAGACCTAGATGGCTCTGCCTCAGGAGACGCTGGTACGGCCAGCATGCTGCGTGAAGGTATCAGCAACCTTAATGCATTGGCGGGTGGCAACTTTGCCAAAGCCAAAGCCGACAAACAACTTGCCATCGTCAAAGGCATGGAGGGTTCAGCCTTCTTTG
This sequence comes from Rickettsia typhi, assembly GCA_943325485.2. Taxonomy (GTDB): domain Bacteria; phylum Pseudomonadota; class Gammaproteobacteria; order Burkholderiales; family Burkholderiaceae_C; genus Limnohabitans. Next base: position 1,240 of record CALPPP020000040.1, on the reverse strand, counting down.
GTGCCGTTCGTGGTCAATGCGTCTCATCGCTCTACAACAACGACATGGCATTTGCAGCATTTGGCTACCCCGGCTCAGCATGGGAAAAAGGCGGTTACATCACCCGCGGTTTCCAAGACCTTAAATGGTTACCCGCGCCTTCCAAAGAAGCCAGTCCACCCCCTTACATGGGCTAATTCAACAACACACCCAACAATAATCTGGAGATCAACATGGCTTCTATCGCATTCAACGACGACAGTGCAGTCGTCATCATTGGTTCTGGCGCAGGTGGCGGCACCTTGGCCAACGAACTTTGTCAAAAAGGTATCAAGGTGGTGGTGCTTGAAGCGGGTGCACGTCAGTCGCCCCAGTCGTTCGTCAACGACGAATGGAAGTCGTTTAGCCAATTGGCGTGGTTAGACCCTCGCACCACTTCGGGTACATGGCGTGTCGCCAAAGACTTTGCAGGCTTGCCAGCATGGATTTGTAAAACCGTGGGCGGCTCCACCACCCACTGGGCAGGTGCCTCATTGCGTTTTCAAGAGCACGAGTTCCGCGCCAAAACTGTGTACGGCGACATCAAAGGTGCCAACCTGCTTGACTGGCCTTTGACCTTGTCAGAGATGGAGCCTTATTACGCCAAAGCTGAAAACAAAATGGGCGTGACCCGTACCAATGGCATTCCAGGCTTGCCCGGCAACAACAACTACAAGGTTTTGCATGCCGGCGCCAAAAAACTCGGCTACAAAGAGGTTCATACCGGCAATATGGCCATCAACAGCCAGCCGCGTGATGGTCGTGGCCGTTGTATGCAGCTGGGCTTTTGTTTCCAAGGCTGTAAGAGTGGTGCCAAGTGGTCTACCCTTTATACCGAGATACCTAAAGCAGAAGCCACAGGTAATTTGGATTTGCGTCCGGAGTCTCATGTCACTCGCATTGAGCACAACGACAGAGGTCTGGTCTCTGGCGTGGTGTACTTTGACAAAGACGGTAAAGAGCAGCGTCAAAAAGCCCGCGTAGTGTGCGTAGCAGGGAACTCTATCGAGACACCGCGTTTGCTCTTGTTGTCTGCCTCCAGCATGTTCAAAGACGGCTTGGCAAACTCTTCGGGTCAAGTCGGTCGTAACTACATGCGCCACATGACAGGCTCGGTCTACGCAGCCTTCAAAGACCCCGTTCACATGTACCGAGGCACCACCATGGCGGGTATCGTGCGTGATGAGTCGTTCTTCAACCCCAAGCGTGGCTTTGTGGGTGG
>CALPPP020000039.1 GCA_943325485.2 Rickettsia typhi | reverse complement strand
TGACCGCGTACTCGCGCTCAATCGCATGGGCCGAGGGAAGCAACTTAGCGACTGGCCCTGGTTTGGCTCGCATCACATAGCTTTTGTTGGGGGTGTTGAGTTTGTAAGTGGGGTTGGACTGCCCGCCTTTGAACATCTCCACTTCCAAGGGGCCAGCAAAACCCGGCATATGGGCTTGCAGCCACAGCGTCAGTGCTTGGGTGTCAAAGCGGTGGGCGTCGCTCACCTCGCGGGTTCCTACAAAATTGTCAAAGGCGCTCATGGGCTTACTCGGAGGCGCTGATGCGCAACAAGGCTTCGCGGTCGCGTACCACCAAGCCACCGGGCTCGATGCGCAAGATCTCTTCGCGCTCCATGGCTTTCAACTCTTGGTTCACCCGTTGGCGAGACGCACCCAGCAGTTGCGCCAACTCCTCTTGCGCCAAATGCAAACCGATGCGGGTTTCGCTGCCGTGGTGCAGCGAAGGCACCCCATAACTGCGAGCCAAATGCAGCAGTTGCTTGGCCAAGCGGGAGCGCAGGGGCAGGGTGTTGAGGTCCTCGACCAAGCCAAACAGCTGGCGAATCCGCCTGGCTTGCAGCCTCAGCATGGCGTCGTAAAACTCGACGTGGGTCGCCAAGATTTTGTGGAAATCGGCTTTGGCCACGCACAAAATGCTGGTTTCCCCATGGGCGTAGACATCGTGGGTGCGGGTGTCGCCGTCCAATATGGCCACATCGCCAAACCAAATTCCTGGCTCCACATAGGTGAAGGTGATTTGCTTGCCCGACAGTGAGGTGCTGCTCACCCGAACGGCTCCTTTGGCGCAGGCCATCCACTCCTCGGGCGTGTCGCCACGGGCAGAGATCAGATCGCCGTCCTTGACTCGCTTGATATAGGCGCATCGCAGTATGTCGTGTCGCAATGAAGGTGAAAGAGAGGAAAACCATCGACCAGCGTTGATGGCTTCACGTTCTTCAATGGTAAGGATAGGGTCGTCCATTCGCTGTCTTGTCCGTGACCTTGGTCGGTTAATTTGTCGCCGACGGGACCGTCGGCGGGTGAATCAGGGTTTGTAGTGAGGGGTTTGCTTGTCCAAAAAGGCTTGAATGCCTATGCCCGCGTTAGCGTGGTTGAGGTTTTTCAAGAAGTGCAGTTTTTCTGTGTGCAAATGCGTGAACAAATCGTCACTGCTTGCTGACTGGGCCAGTTCTTTGATGCTGGCCAAGGCATTCGGTGCACGCTGGTTTAACCGATCAGCCAGTGCCAAGGCTTGGCTCAGAACCTCGCCTTTGGGCGCTATTTGGTTGACCATGCCTGCATCAAACAGCTTTTGCGCAGGGATGCGATCGCCCAACATCATAAATTGGCTGACCAAGGCGCGGGGCAAAGCACGGCTGAGAAACCAACTGCCACCGCCATCGGGCGACAAACCGACCGAGGAATACGCCATGACAAACAGACTGTCAGTGGACGCCACCACCATGTCACAGGCCAACACCAAGGAGAAACCAGCGCCTGCAGCTGCCCCTTCTACCGCTGCAATCACTGGCTTGGGAAAGGTCCGCAGGGCTTCCACCCAGTTATGTAAACCGTCTATGCCTTGCGCTTGTTGATCGGGCGGCGCTTGGCGGTTGGCGAGGATGCGGTTCAAATTACCGCCTGCACAAAAATTCACCCCTTCACCCGTCAAGATGACGCTACGCACATCGGGGTTGGTTTCGGCCACATTCAAGGCTTCCACACCTGCGCTGTACATGGCGGGGTCCAAAGCATTGCGGTGCTCAGGGTTAGAAATGGTCAAGACCAGGGTTTGACCTTGGCTGTGGCTTTTAAGTTGGGCTGTCATGGCTTACACAGAAATATGGCGCAAGCTTAAACCCAAGGCACCACGGCGGCGCAACCAAGGACTGGGGCGGTAACGCGGGTCGCCGTAAACGGTTTGCAAGTTAAAAAGCACTTCCAGCAAGTTGTCTGCGCCAAGCCTGTCACCCAGTGCCATAGGGCCTAAAGGGTAGCCCAAGCCTAAAGTGACGGCGGTGTCTAAGTCGGCAGGGCTGCAAATGCCTTGTTGGCACATATCGCTGGCTATGTTGACGATGGTGGCCACCACACGTTGGGTGACAAACCCGCCGCTGTCTTGGATCACGCTCACCGCTTTGCCGTCAGACGCCATGAGGGCATGGGCGGCGTCGCGCATATCGCTGCGCGTCGCTGGGTTGGTGGCCAGTACACGTCTTTGGGTCGCCTCATCGGGCATCAGCATGTCTATGCCCAAGGTTCGCGCTGGGTCCAAGCGCTCCACAATGGCGCAGGTCGTCACATCAAAACCCAAGGGCGCTACCCAACACAGGGCCTGGTTAGACGGCGCTGCCCCTGTTTCAATGCTTGCACCAAGGTTTTTCAACAATTGCAAGAGTTCTCCGCGGCGAGCCGCACGGGCAGACACCCACACCGGCGGCTTGGGTGTGCTTGAGGGTGCTGTTGGTTCAGATGGAATTTGCGCTTTGCCATCCACATAGGTATAAAAGCCTTGGCCGGTTTTGCGACCCAACCAGCCACCCGCCAAGCGCTGCGCGGTAATGACGCTGGGACGGTAGCGCGGTTCTTCAAAATACTGGTGGTAAATGGATTCCATCACGGGGTGCGAGACATCCAAAGCAGTGAGGTCCATCAATTCAAAGGGGCCGAGCTTGAAGCCCACTTGGTCACGAAGGATCCGATCGATGGTGGCAAAGTCTGCCACGCCTTCACTCACAATGCGTAAAGCCTCTGTGCCATAGCCGCGTCCAGCATGGTTGACGATGAAGCCAGGCGTGTCTTGCGCCAACACCGCTTGGTGACCCATGCTCAGCACATAGGCTTTCAATTTTTCACAAACCGCGGGCGCAGTGGCAAGCCCAGGCACCACTTCCACCACTTTCATCAAGGCAACAGGATTGAAAAAATGCAAACCCGCAAAGCGCTCTGGGCGCTTTAAGCCCGCAGCCAAAGCGGTAATGGACAAAGAAGAGGTGTTGCTGGCCAAAACCGCGTCACCTGAGAGCACTTCGCACAGTTGCGCAAACAGGGCTTGTTTGACCTGAGCGTTTTCAACAATGGCTTCGACCACCAAGTCACAAACCGACAAGGCTTGCAAACTGTCAACGGTTTTTAAAGATGCAAGATAGTTTTGGTGTTGATCCGTCGAGATGCGTTGCTTATCAAGCATTTTTTGCCATTGCGCAGCTATGGCCTGCTGCGCTTGCATAGCGCGCTCTGTAACAGCGTCGAACAGCAAAACTTGACTGCCTGCCTGCGCCGCCATTTGTGCAATGCCTTGACCCATGGCGCCCGTGCCGCAAACACCAACAGTTGGAAATAAAGTATTCATAGCCTGGCATTATCTCTGCCAAGTCTTGCGTGACTTTCAATCGGCATGGATCCAGACCGCTGTGACAGAATGCCACGATCTTGTCTTACTAAGGAACAGTCATGTCGTTGAAATTGTGCGGATTTGCAGTCAGCAACTACTACAACAAAAACAAATTGCAATTGCTCGAAAAAGGCATTGCATTTGAAGAAGAGTTGGTCTGGGTGGGCAACAGCCATCCCAAACTGATGAGCCGCTCTCCCATGGGTAAAGTGCCTTTTTTGGAGACCCCGCATGGTTGCTTGTCGGAGTCCATGGTGATTGCCGAATACATTGAGCACGCCTATCCACAACACCCTTTGCTTCCCTCAGACCCTATGCAAGCTGCCAAAGTTCGGGAGCTGATTGTGTATTTGGAGTTACATATCGAGTTGGTTGCTCGAGAGCTTTACCCCCAAGCCTTTTTTGGCGGTCAGGTCAGCGAGGGCACCAAAGAGCGGGTTCGAAAAAATTTGAGCAAAGGCGTTGCTGGTTTTGCAAAATTGGCTAAGTTTTCGCCTTATGTAGCAGGTGACCAAATGACTTTGGCCGACTGCGCCGCCGCTTTTCATTTGCCCATTGCAGTCAATGCATGCAAATTGGTTCTGGGTGAAGATTTGCTGGCTGATTTGCCTGTGAAAGCCTACGGCCAAAAAATGGCTGAAAGCCCCCATATGCAAAAAGTGCTGGCTGATCGAAAAGAAAACGCGGCTTTGATGGCCAGCCTGACAGCCAAGAAAACCTGACGCTTCTCAGCGAAGGGATTTGCTGGCTTCAAGGTGAACCAAGCGATCAAGCTCGGCGCATATATCGGCCATTCGACCCGACATGACCATGCGCCCAGCGTTGCTGGGTGATGCTTGGCCGTCTTCAGCCACCCGAACCACACGCAAAGGCTTGGAAGCTTGGGGCACAGTCACGGTGACAGGTGCAGACATATGGGGGTCGTTGGCTGGCCAAAGTGCTTTGTAAGCTGCATCGATGCGTTGGAACAATTGTTGTGAGGTGAGGATTGCGAGGTTCATAGAGGGCTCCAATGAGGGTTAAAACTGGTGACGGATCAGACCCACGGCCAAGCCTTCGATGTGAAAGTTGTCGCTGGGGCTGACATGGATGGTGGAAAAATCGGGGTTCTCTGGGTGCAGATGAATGCCAGAGAGGTTTTTTTCGAACCGTTTGACGGTGACTTCTTCACCAAGTCGGGCCACGACAATTTGGCCGTTTCGTGCGTCTGAGGAGGATTTGACTGCGAGCAAGTCGCCATCAAGGATGCCAATGTCGCGCATGGACAAGCCACGTACTTTGAGCAAGTAGTCGGGTGTTTGTGTAAACAAAGAATTTTGAACGGCATAGCTTTGTTCGATGTGCTCTTGCGCCAAGATGGGAGAACCCGCGGCGACCCTTCCCACCAAAGGCAATATCAGTTGCCCCAAGCCTGGCAGCGACAATGAATAGGGCGTGCGTGAAGACTCAAGAGCTGATGCGTAGTCTGGGTTTTTTAACCGGATGCCTCGAGAGGTGCCGCTGACCAGTTGTATGTACCCCTTGCGGGCCAAAGCCTGCAAATGCTCTTCTGCAGCGTTGGCTGACTTGAAGCCAAGTTCTTTGGCAATTTCTGCCCGGGTGGGTGGCGCGCCTGTTTGGCGAATGGCGGTTTCTATCAAGGAGAGAATTTGTTGTTGCCTGGCGGTGAGCTTGCTGGGTTCCATGAGGGCTCCTGAGGTAGGTGAAAATGAACTGCTCTCTTTGCGGTCAATGGACACTGTTTAGATATCCAGTAACTGTATTTTTAACCAGCTTTTCGTTTTTTACAAGCCCATGTCAAAAGAAAATCTTCAAAAAATCATTGTGCTCGGCATGGGTGGAACCATTGCAGGCATAGCTTCGGACCCTGAAAACCCAAAAGAATACAAAGCTGGTACGTTAGGAATAGCTGACTTAATGGGTGGTTTGGGCCTGTCAAATGCAGTGCACAACGAGCTTCGAAATGTGGCGCAAATTAACAGCAAGGACATGAAAGCATCCCACTGGCAGGCGCTTTTGTCAGCGGTCGACGTCGCCAACCAAGACCCGCAAGCCCGCGCCATTGTCATCACGCATGGCACCGATACCTTGGAAGAAACGGCGTGTTTGCTAGAGCTCATGGGGCCTTGGTCAAAACCTGTGGTGTTGACCTGCGCCATGTTGCCAGCCAATGCACCCGATGCAGATGGGCCCGGCAACCTCGCCGACGCCTTGGACTGGGCGGCACACACGCAACATTGCGCGGTGTTTGTGGTGTGCGCTGGCAAAGTGCATTTGTCGCAAGAGGTGCAAAAACTCACCACAGAAAGCGTTGATGCATTCACCAGTGGACAGCAGGCTTGCTTTGCCAGCAAGCAGGGTGAGCAGTGGCATATTCACCGCGACTTGGCTGCGACACACCCATTACAAAAACCCAGCTTGACCTATGCATTGGCCCAGCAAAAATGGCCAAGAGTGGAGATGGTCACCAACCACGCCCTCAACGATGGTGCTGTGGTCAGAGCTTTATTGGCCACATCCGGCGCACAAGACATGCCCCTGGCCGGTATCGTGTTGGCGGGTACGGGCATGGGAACAGCCAGTCAGGGCTTAGAGCAAGCCCTGCAACTGGCGGTGGATCAAGGCGTGAAGGTATGGCTGAGCAGCCGATGCATATTTGGACTGGCACACGCCCAAGCCCACACAACGTGGGGGCTTGTCACCCCCTTGAGCGCGGCCAAGGCCAGAACCGCTTTGTGTTTAAGTCTGATGGCAGCGCAGGAACATCAGGCCTGAAGTGCCTTGAAAGCGCGCTCGGTGATTTCTTCCACGCTTCCCTGTCCGCTGATGGCGCGGTAGCGCGGTGCCAAAGACGGCTCTTTTTCAGACCATGCGGCATAGTAGTTCACCAATGGTCGGGTTTGGGCGCTGTAAACCTCAAGCCGTTTTTTGACTGTTTCTTCCTTGTCGTCATCGCGCTGAATGAGTGCTTCGCCAGTGGCGTCGTCAATACCTTCAACCTTAGGCGGATTGAACCGCACATGGTAAGTGCGACCACTGGTCACATGCACGCGACGTCCGCTCATGCGCTCAATGATGGCGTCAAAAGGAACATCGATTTCCAACACGCAGTCGAGTTTGACGCCGGCTTGTTTCATGGCGTCAGCTTGGGGAATGGTGCGAGGAAAACCGTCAAACAAAAAACCTTTGGCGCAGTCGGGTTGGGCAATGCGTTCTTTGACCAAACCGATGATGATGTCGTCTCCTACCAACCCCCCCGAGTCCATCACTTTTTTAGCAGCTATGCCCATAGCCGTACCCGCTTTGACAGCGGCACGCAGCATATCGCCAGTGGATATTTGGGGGATGCCGTAATGTTTGCAAATGAAGGAGGCTTGTGTGCCTTTTCCAGCGCCTGGCGCGCCCAACAGAATCAGTCTCATTGTCTTCCTTGCTTTATCTTTGGCACTGTCTTGGCAGAGCGCTTTTTGACGTTTGTTGAGAATACCACGCAGAGCTTTCGTTTGACGTTCAGATTGCCTGACTCAGCAGCGCTCGAACACGGTCTAAGTCGGCTTGTGTGTCTACACCGGCAGCACTGGGTTTTTGGGAAATGTGAACAGCAATTCGATACCCATGCCACAAAACCCGCAATTGCTCCAAAGCTTCGGCTTGCTCAGCTGGCGCTGGACTGAGTGTGGGGTAAAGCTTCAAAAAACCGCATCGGTAGGCATACAAGCCAACGTGGCGGTAAACCGGGTAGGGCGGAAGTTGCTCCGTTGAGCCGCCACGGAAGTGGGGAATACTGGCTCGACTGAAATACATCGCTTGGGACTGGGCGTCTAAGACCACTTTGACGCAATGCGGGCTGTGCCACTCCTCCAAATGCGTGATGGGGTCAGCCAGAGTGCTCATGCTGCAGGCCGATTGGTCATGCAAAAGCTGCGCCACGGCATCGATGCTGTTGGGTTCAATCAAGGGCTCATCCCCTTGGACATTCACCACAATCGCCTCGTCTGGCAAGCCCAGCAAAGTAGCCGCTTCTGCCAAGCGGTCACTGCCACTGAGGTGGTCGGTGCGGGTCATGACTGCGTTCACGCCAAATTGCTGGCAAACCTGCATCACCTCGGCGCTGTCAGTGGCTACCACCACTTGGCCTGCTTGGGAGGCAAGGGCACGTTGGGCAACCCTCACCACCATCGGGATGCCAGCCAAATCAGCCAAGGGTTTATTGGGCAATCGACTCGCTGACAGCCGTGCCGGAATCAGCACCACAAAGGACGGGGTGCTCAATCAAAGCCCCAGTTCTGCGTCACTCAAGGGCCGAGCTTCCATTTCAAGCATCACCGGAATGCCGTCCCGAATGGGGTAGGCCAAGCGAGCACTGCGCGAGACCAACTCGCCCTTTTCGCGGTTGTATTCGAGACTGCCCTTGGTCACAGGGCACACCAGCAGTTCAAGCAGTTTGGAGTCCATGGCTTAATGATAGTCGTTGCAAATGTGGCATCAATATCTCCCAAAAAACTGCTGGCAATTCACATTGCAAGGGCACCGCCCACACCTGGGGGTGACGCGGCCACAATTTGACAGCGTCTTTTTCTGTGCAAAGCACATCTCGCCCGTGTTCGGGCTGCCAATCAAGCAGTGGGTCATGGTCGGGGAAGGCCTGGGTTTTTGACAACGTCAAGCCTGCGCTTTGCAGCGCTGAGAAAAAGGCCTGCGGCTGCGCAATAGCCGCCAAAGCATCAACGTCTTGGCCTGCCCACAGATGCAAATCGCGTTGCTCGCCGTGCCCATTGACGGCGAAACTCCCCAGTTGTCGGTGTGCAGCGAGACTGTCCTCAAAGGCGATACGGCCTGTATGGACCTTGATCTGTGTCACGCCCACATCTAACTGCCGAGGCCATGTTTCACGCAAAGGTCCAGCAGGCAATAAAAAGCCATTGCCCAAACCACGGTCATCAAAAACGCAAATGGCTATATCGTGGTGCAAAGCGCGGTGCTGCAGGCCATCGTCGCTGATGATGATCTGGGTTTGGGGGTATGTTTGCAAAAGCGCCAAAGCTGCTTGAGCTCGTTTTTTGGCAATGAAAACGGGTAATCCAAGCTTTTTCTTGAGCAAGAGGGCTTCGTCCCCAGTTTGCGAGGCCAAGCTGCTCTCTGTGACTTCAGACCAGCCATTCAACTGCCCCCCGTCTCCACGTGCGATCACCCCCACCTGCCAGCCAAGCTGGCTGAGTCGCTGCGCCAAGTGGATCACCACAGGGGTTTTGCCTGTTCCACCAACCAGCACATTGCCCACCACCAGCACAGGCACAGAAAGACGGGTGGGTGACTGCCAACCTAGTGCGTAAGAAATCTTTGACAGCCACAGGTAAATGCGGCTCAGAAAAGTCAGGGGGAATAAGCTCCAAGCAAGGATACCCGGCTTGCGCCAAGCGTCCAAAAGTAGGTCGCTGGGTCTTGGCATT
>CALPPP020000038.1 GCA_943325485.2 Rickettsia typhi | reverse complement strand
TTGTGGTGAACCAGTGTTTTTATGAAATGCTCAACAGCGCCAACCAAGCGTGGACCATGTACCCAGGATTGACCCACGGCGCTTATGAGTGTTTACATGCGCATGGCACTGAAGAACAAAAGCAGATGTATTTGCCGCATTTGACCAACGGCGAATGGACGGGCACCATGTGCTTGACCGAGTCGCATTGCGGTACTGATTTGGGTCTGCTGCGAACCAAAGCTGAACCTCAAGCTGACGGTAGTTACAAACTCACTGGCAACAAAATTTTCATCAGCGCAGGCGAGCACGACTTGGTGAGCAATATTGTTCATCTGGTGTTGGCACGACTGCCGGATGCGCCTGTGGGCAGCAAAGGCATCAGTCTCTTTGTGGTGCCCAAGTTTTTGGTCAACAGTGACGGCAGCTTGGGCGAGCGCAATTCGATTTACTGCGGCGGCCTAGAGCACAAAATGGGCATCCACGGCAACGCCACTTGCCAAATGGTGCTCGATGGCGCAGTCGGCACCTTGGTGGGTCAACCCCACAAGGGCTTGGCGGCGATGTTTGTGATGATGAATGCCGCTCGCATAGGTGTAGGCATGCAGTCGCTGGGTTTGACCGAAGTGGCGTACCAAAACGCCTTGGCTTATGCCAAAGACCGCTTGCAGTCCAGAAGTCTCTCAGGCGTGAAAAGTCCAGACAAACCCGCTGACAGTATTTTGGTTCATCCCGATGTGCGCAAGATGTTGCTGACCGCCAAAGCATACGCAGAAGGCGGTCGTGCTTTGAATCTCTATTGCGCTTTGTTGATTGACCAAGAGTTACACCATCCCGATGCGGCAGTGCGAGCAGAAGCGCTGGAGATGGTGGCCATGCTCACACCTATTGTCAAAGCCTTTATCACCGACAACGGCTGGATAGCCACCTCCTCATGCATGCAGGTGTTTGGTGGGCATGGGTTTATCCACGAATGGGGTATGGAGCAATTTGTACGCGACTCTCGCATCAATATGATCTACGAGGGCACCAACACCATCCAAAGTTTGGACCTGTTAGGGCGCAAAGTTCTTGGTAACCAAGGCGCTACCTTGAAAAAATTTGGCAAACTCATTGCTACCTTGGTCGCCGAAGAAACCGACAACGAAGACATGGCAGAGTTCATCCAGCCTTTGGCAAAGTTAGGCCAGCAAATGACCCAGTTCACTGGGGAGATTGGCATGAAGGCCATGTCGAATGCGGACGAAGTAGGGGCTGCAGCGGTTGATTATTTGCGTGTGACAGGCCATTTGGTGTTTGCCTATTTCTGGGCGCGTATGGCCAAAGTGGCATTGCAAAAAATCGCGGATGGCAACCGTGACCCGTTTTACAAAGCCAAATTGCAAACGGCCAGATTTTATTTTGCCAAGTTGTTGCCAGAGACGGCGAGTTTGATGCAAACTGCGCGCGCAGGCAGCGCCGTGTTGATGGACACCCAAGAAGTTTTTGCTTAAACACCCACCCACCAAGGAGACACCGATGAAAAAAACCTTTTCTGTTTTGCTGAGCATGGCCGCCATGACAGCATTTGCCCAAATGACGCCCCTAGGTGTGTGGCACACCATTGACGATGAAACCAACCAACCCAAGGGTGAGGTTCGTATTTTCGAAAAAGATGGCGTATTGGTGGGCACTGTTGGACGTGCGTTGAAAGAAGACCCCAATGCCAAACCCAATTGCGACAAGTGTGTGGATGACCGCAAAGGGCAACCCATCATTGGCATGGAGATTTTGCGAGGCTTAAAGCGCGAAGGCAAAGAAGCAGATAACTTGTGGGCGGGTGGTGGAAAAATTTTGGACCCGACAACAGGCAAGATTTACACCGTGAAAATGGTGCCGATTGAAGGCGGAAAACGCTTGCAGGTGCGCGGTTACATTGGGCCGTTTTACCGTACCCAGTTCTGGAATCGCGTTGAGTAACGCACCTAACAGCACCCACGATATGAACCTGGTCTTGCAACACTTCGAAAGCGGCGTGTTAACGCTGACCCTCAACCGCGTTGACAAAAAAAATTCGCTCACCTCAGCTATGTACGCCGAGTTGGCTCAGGCCTTGGCGACTGCTGAAGCGGATGCACAAACCAAGGTGGTGCTGATTCAAGGCCATGAAACTGTTTTCAGCGCGGGCAACGATATTGCTGACTTTTTACAGCAACCTGCAGCAGGTGAAGACTCGCCCGTTTTTCGTTTTCTGCGCGGCATTGCAGTTTTCGCCAAGCCATTGATCGCCTCGGTTTGTGGGCCGGCAGTCGGTGTGGGCACCACCCTGCTGCTGCATTGCGATTTGGTGTATGCCGGAGATAACGCTGCGTTTGTGATGCCGTTTGTGAATTTGGGCTTGTGCCCCGAGGCAGGATCAAGCCTGCTGGCGGTTCAACTCATGGGTTACCAGCGAGCGGCTGAAGCCTTGTTGATGGGCGAGCCCTTTTTGGCTGAAACAGCTTTGGAGATAGGCTTGGTCAGCAGGGTGCTACCCCCTGCTGAGGCCAATGCCTATGCCCAACAGCAAGCCCGCAAAATGGCGACCAAACCTTTGTCTTCCTTGATGGAAACCAAACGCTTGATGAAAGCCAGTATCACGCCACAAGTGTTGGATCGCATCAAGCAAGAAGGCTTGGTGTTTGGTCGCATGCTCAAAGAGCCGGCGGCCATCGAAGCTTTCAGCGCATTCATGGAAAAGCGCAAGCCTGTGTTTCACTGATCAAGCGTCTTTGCGTTGAATGTGTCTGGGTTTACCTTGCGCGTCAATCGCGACATAAGTCACCATCGCCTCCGTCACTTTCAAGTAGGTGCCTTGAAGGGTAAATCGCTCAGCAAACACTTCTACCTTGACAGTGATAGAGGTGTTGCCAATGCGGGTGATGGTGCTGAAAAAGCTCAAAATATCACCCACTTTGACCGGTTGCTTGAAGACAAACTCATTGACAGCTATGGTGGCTAAGCGGCCGTTGACATAGCGTGCTGGCAAAACCGCACCCGCCAAGTCGACCTGCGCCATCACCCAACCGCCAAAAATATCACCATTGGCATTGCAGTCGGCTGGCATGGGAATGACTTTCAGGACCAACTCTTGGTCTGTGGGAAGGGCTTTGACAGTAAAGCGCAGGTCGTGGGTATCGGTCACAGGCACAATCCAAGTTGTTTATTTTTCGCTATTGTGCTGTATGCGCCCTTCCGCCACCTCTTCGCCAACGCTGCCTGATACTGCCATACCTGCCCCAGCGGTCTCTGATTGGCACACCTTGGCACGTTTGTTCCCCTATTTATGGGAATACAAATGGCGCGTGGTAGCAGCGCTCTCCTTCATGGTGGGGGCCAAGCTGGCCAACGTAGGCGTGCCCGTACTGCTTAAAAATTTGATTGATCAAATGACACCGCAGCCCACAGGTGTGCAAATGCTGTTGGTGGTGCCCGTAGCGCTTCTCATCGGTTATGGCTTGCTGCGTTTATCTGTCTCAGCCTTCACCGAGTTACGTGAATTGATTTTTGCCAAAGCCACGCAAGGTGCGGCCCGCACCATTGCCTTGCAAACCTTCCAGCATTTGCACGAGCTGAGTTTGCGTTTTCACTTAGAGCGTCAAACCGGCGGCATGAGTCGAGACATTGAGCGAGGCGTTCGTGGCATTGAATCGTTGATTGCCTATTCGCTCTACAGCATCGTGCCGACTTTGATTGAGGTGCTGTTGGTGCTGAGCATCTTGGGCATTCAATTTGACAAGTGGTATGCCATCATCACTTTGTGCGCATTGGGTTTGTATATCTATTTCACCGTCACAGTAACCGAGTGGCGTACCCAGTTTCGCAAACAGGTCAATGAGTTTGACTCCAGCGCACATACCCGCGCCATCGACTCATTGCTGAATTACGAGACCGTCAAGTATTTTGGCAATGAGAACTTTGAAGCCAAAAGGTATGACGAAAACCTGGATAAATTGCGCCTGGCCCGAATCAAAGCGCAAAACTCTTTGAGCGCCCTCAATATAGGCCAACAACTCATCATCGCTGTGGCTTTGGTGACCATGCTGTGGCGAGCCACGCAGGGCGTGGTCGATGGGAACTTGACCTTGGGCGACTTGGTCATGATCAACGCGTTCATGATTCAACTCTATATACCGTTGAATTTTTTAGGTGTGATTTACCGCGAGATCAAGCAAAGTCTGACAGATTTGGATCGGATGTTCAAGTTGCTAGAGAAGGAGCGCGAAGTTGCTGATGCGCCCAATGCACAACAGCTCAGTCTTGCGAGTCCACCCAGTGTGGCGTTTGAGCATGTCGATTTTGCCTACGAGCAAAACCGACCGATTTTGCAAGACGTGAGCTTCACCATTCCTGCGGGTAAAACGGTGGCCATTGTGGGTCCCTCGGGATCTGGCAAGTCAACCTTGGCACGTTTGCTGTTTCGTTTTTATGATGTGGGGCAAGGGGTTGTGCGTATCGACGGACACCCCTTAAATCAATTAACGCAAGCGAGTGTGCGTCAAGCCATTGGCATCGTTCCGCAAGACACTGTTTTGTTCAATGACACCGTGTACTACAACATTGCGTATGGTCGGCCTTCGGCCTCTCGCGAAGAGGTCGAGCATGCCGCACGTGCGGCACGCATCCATGACTTTATTGTGTCCACACCCTTGGGTTACCAAACCATGGTGGGCGAGCGAGGCTTGAAGTTGTCGGGTGGCGAAAAGCAGCGTGTAGCCATTGCGCGAACACTGCTGAAAAACCCGTTCATTCTTATTTTTGACGAGGCCACGTCCGCTTTGGACAGCAGCAATGAGCGAGCTATTCAGTCTGAGTTACGGGAAGCTGCAAACAACAAAACCACCTTGGTCATTGCCCACCGACTCTCGACGGTCGTCGATGCCCATGAAATCATCGTGTTGGATCAAGGTGTCATTGTGGAGCAGGGCACCCATGCGCAGTTGCTTGAAGCGCAAGGTCGGTATGCCAGTATGTGGTCAATGCAACAAAGCCAAGAAGAGCAAGCGCCTTAGGGCAGTTCGGCGTTTTCTTCTGTGGCATTGTTTTCTCTTGGGCCGACCATGCCAAGTTTTGCTTTAAGCGATTGCGGCTCATTCTGAATCAGCGCAGCGTAGACGGTGGTATTGGCCAAGACTTTTTTGACATAGTCGCGGGTCTCGCTAAAGGGAATGCATTCTGCCCAAGCGGCACCCTCCATCTCAGGACCATTGCGCCAACGCCTAGGGCGACTGGGGCCTGCGTTGTAGGCGGCGGCGGCCATTGCCATAGAACCTTGAAAATTATCCAAGACCAATTTAAGGTATTGCGTTCCAATGGCAATATTGGTTTTGCGCTGTTGCAGTTGTTCAGGGCGAAAATTTTTCATGCCCATTCGCTTGGCCGTCCATTTGGCGGTTGCAGGCATGATCTGCATCAATCCCGATGCGCCCACATTGGACCTGGCGTCCAAAATAAAACGGCTTTCTTGTCGTATCAAACCATATACATACGCTGGGTTCAGACCGATGCTGTTGGCAGCTTCAACGACATCTTCTTTGAACGGCATGGGGTAGCGTTGCATCACATCCATTTGGATGCTGCGCTCGCTGGTGTTGATACACCTGTCCCAAATGGCTTGGTCACACGCCAATTGTGCTGCGGCAAGTCGTTCTCGTTCATTCAAGCGGCCACGTTGGCCAGCGCTGTCGACCAGTCCTGTGGCGTAATTCCACTCACGAACGCCATCTTGTCGCAAACCGATTTTGATGGCGTACAAAGCGCGTTGCAGCAAGGGGTTGGCTTTTGCAGCCGCAGTTTCTTGCGGCTGAGGCGGCAATGGACGTGGCGGCGTTGTGATTTTTTTGCCTAATTCTTCGCTTGCCAATTGCTCATAAAAACCTTGTGGTCCTGCGATGCTTTGCAATGCGCTCAAGGCTTGTCCTGTCGGGGGTGAAGCAACAGATTGTTGCCCCATCAAGGCACGTGCTCGCCAATACACCCACGCGGGGTCTTTTTGTGCGTTAGCGCTCATGGCGTCTACCGCGGATTGAATGGCAGACCATGCAGGTGTTTTGCCAGCGCGCAAAGCTGCGCGCACCTTCCAAGCCAACATGTCATCGCTCAAGTTTGTATGGCTTGCATTGGCAAAATAGGACAAAGCTTTGTCATCCAATTGCTGCGCTGCTTGTTTGGCAATCACTCCCCAGACCCATTGTTTTTCCTCGCTGCTCAAAGATGCAGCCGATTTGCTTTGCAGCAACTTGATGGCGTTATCGTGGTCTGCGGCTGCTGCTTTAATCAGCGCCAAGGTCATCCATGCTGTTGACTCCGAGCCCATATTGGAAGCGCGCTGTAATAAAAATCGGCCACCGTTTGCAAAGAGTTCATCCACCACGGCCATATTGTGGTCAGAGACCAACTTCAATGCATCTCGGGCGGGTACTTTGCGGTTGTTCTCAACCGATAGCCGAGCTTTGAGCCAAACATCATCAGGGTTGAATTTATGCTGTTTCAACAGCTGAGAAACCGCGTAAGTACAACCCTCATCGGACTGCTTGAGGCTCAACCAAGTGCGTCGAATCTCTTCGATGGCAGAGGCGCCTGTATTGAGGTCCTTTTGTTGAACTTCCAAAAGTTTGGCGTAGCACTCGATTTCTTTATCGTCGCGCATGCGGTAGAGGGCGTACTCGCGCTCAAACTGTGTCCACTCGCGTCGCTCGCCAAGCAGCAGCAACCAGTCGTTGCGCATCCTGTCTTCTTGGTAGGTGCCGGCGTAGCGCTGAAGAAAACTTTTCACCTCATTGTCTGAAGCTTCCCCCAGGCGCAGACGCAATTCCCAAAAAGCTGCCCACGGCTCTAGTATGTGCCCTTTGGCTTGGGGCAGCAAGGACGCCAGTCTTTTGCGATCGCCTTTTTGAAAGGCTTGCGACATATCGATAAACACCGCGTCGGCGGCATCGGCTGGTTTGGTGGGCTGAGCAGGTTTGCCGGACGCTTTTTGTTTATTGACTGCGTTTGCCGACATCATGCAAGCCATCAAGAGCATGCAACAGGCAATTCGAACAAATAATGGAGGCATGACACAATCAATCAACTAACAGGATGGTTGGATTCTCCCATGGACAAAAAAGCCCTGCGCCAAGAACTGATTCAAACAAGACTGCAAATGCCAGACAGAGAACGTCGTGCAGATCTGCTGCAAAGAGTCATGCGCATTTGGTTGTTCGATCAACCGCACACGGTCATTGGTGCTTATTGGCCTATCAAGGGAGAGTTTGATCCCTTGCCCGCATTGCACCGGTGGAAAGAGGATGGTGAATTGCTAGACCATCCCCTGCGCCGGCGCATTGGTTTACCCGTCATGGACAAGCAAACCAAAACCCTGACCTTTCATTCGTGGTATCCAGGCTGTGCCATGGAAGAAGATGCCTACAACATACCTAAACCCAAGGACACCGAAATCATTCAACCGACCTTGCTTTTTGTGCCTTGCGTGGGTTATGGGCCAGGCGGTTACCGCTTAGGTTATGGCGGTGGTTTTTATGACCGCACCTTGAACCAAATCGAACCCAAGCCCTACACCGTGGGTTTGGGTTTTACCCATGGTTTTTTATCTGACTTCGTTGCGGAGCCGCATGATGTGCCTTTAGACGCTTTGCTGAATGAAAACGGCGTGGTGTGGCCAATGTCTTGAGGTTGTTGGATGGCGCGACCTAAATCTGCAACCCACAACCTCAAGCGAGAAGAGATTTTGGAGGTGGCCGCAAGCTGTTTTGCGGCTTCGTCCTATCCATCAGCCAGCATGAATGATTTGGCCCATGCGTTGGGAACTTCCAAAGCGCGCCTTTACCATTACTACGACAGCAAACAGGCCATACTTTTCGATTTGCTCGACCGCTATACCCTGCTTTTGCTCGAATTGGTGGCAGAGGTGCAAACCCAAAGTAGCCAATCAAAGCTCAGCCCCCAAGCGACAGTTCACAGCGTGGTCAAGCGTTTTTTGCAAACCTATGAAAGCTCTGCGACCCGACACATTGCTTTGTTGCACAGCAGCCAATTTCTCAGTGAAACACAACGAGGCTTGGTGGTTGAACGACAGCGCCAAGTGGTCAGCGCCTTGGGCGATATGTTGGCACAAGCCTACCCAAGTCGCGTCGATGCGCAAAATAAAATACCCCTGACCATGATGCTTTTTGGCATGATCAACTGGACGTTCACCTGGCTCAGACCCCAGGGTGCACTCAGTTACGATGCGTTTGCCCAAGAGGTCATTGACACCTTAGAAAACGGTTTTCATTCAAGCGCAAGCTAAGCCCTAGGAAAAAATATGTCTAAAGCATTTGCCAGTCAAAGTGATTTGACCGATAAACACATCAGCTTCACCCAACTCAGCCCACACTGCTGGGCCTACACCGCTGAGGGCGACCCCAATTCGGGCGTCATCATCGGCGACAAGTACATTTTGGTGAGCGACGCCACCGCCACGCCTTTGATGGCCAAGGACCTGATCGCCAAGATACGCACTGTCAGCGATAAACCCATCAAATATGTTCTGCTAACCCATTACCACGCTGTGCGTGTGTTGGGTGCCAGTGCATATCTAGCTGAAGGTGCAACCGAGGTGATCGCCAGCAAGGGCACTTACGATTTGATTGTGGAGCGTGGCGCAGAGGACATGCAAAGCGAGATGGACCGCTTTCCCCGTTTGTTTCGTGGTGCTGACAGCGTGCCAGGTCTAACGTGGCCAACCATGGTGATTGGTGACGGCAAGCCTGGGCGGCAGGGAAGTTTGCGTATCGATTTGGGGGGCGTTCAAGTCGATATTTGGCACCCAGGTGCCGGCCACACCCGCGGCGACACCATCGCATGGGTAGAGTCTGAAAAAGTCTTGTTCAGCGGCGACTTGGT
>CALPPP020000037.1 GCA_943325485.2 Rickettsia typhi | reverse complement strand
CTCTTGGCCTTTGCGGCTGTCGTAATTGGTGTACCAAACCAGTCCGTTGTCGTCATAGCCTTTGATGAGCACCACGCGGGTGCTGGGGCGCATATCGCTGCCCACGGTGGCCAAGGTCATGGCATTGGGCTCAGGCACCTCGGCCTCCAAGGCTTGGTGCAGCCATTGCTCGAATTGGCGCAAGGGGTGGTTGTGGGCGCTGTCTTCCAGTAACTCTGCGCTTTGGTAGCTCTTGCGCATATCGGCCAGCGAAATTTTGGTCATCAACAACACCCCTAGGAAAGAGGTGTCTATCTTATTCCTTGACCGCGCCGGTCATGCCTGACACATAGTGATCGACAAAGAAGGAGTACAGCACCGCAACCGGTATCGAGCCCAGCAAGGCACCCGCCATGAGCGAACCCCAGTGGTAAACGTCCCCTTCAACCAGCTCGGTGATCACCCCCACCGGCACGGTTTTCACCTCGGAAGACGAGATGAAGGTGAGGGCGTAAATGAACTCGTTCCACGACAAGGTGAAGGCAAAAATACCGGCGGAAATAAGCCCAGGCACTGACAGGGGAAGAATGATCTTCCACAAAATTTCAAAGCGGGTGGCACCATCAATCAAAGCGCATTCTTCCAACTCGAAGGGAATAGAGCGAAAGTAGCCCATCAGCAACCAGGTGCAAAACGGAATCAGAAACGTGGGGTAGGTGAGGATCAGCGCCCAGCGGGTGTCAAACAAGCCCAGCTTGAAAACAATCGTGGCCAGGGGAATGAACAAAATAGACGGCGGCACCAGATAGGCCAGAAAAATACCCAAGCCCACTTGGCGAGAGCCTTTAAAGCGCAAGCGCTCAATGGCGTAAGCGGCCAGCACCGCACACGCCAGCGACACGACGGTGGAGATGACCGAAATAAAAACCGTGTTCCACAGCCACTCGGGGTAGGCGGTTTTGAACAGCAGTTTGTGGAAATGTTCTAAAGTGGGCTTGATCACCCAGAAAGGGTTGCCGTCACGTGACAACAACTCGTTATTGGGTTTCACCGAGGTGATGACCATCCAGTACAACGGGAATAGCAATACAAAGACAAACACCCCCAGCGGCGCATAGACCGTCACCCAACGGCTGCGAGCCGTGTCCAAATAACCCATGCCTTGGCTGTCGTCGTCTTTGGAATCACTCATTTATCACTGCCCCCTTGTTGCCAAGCGCGTCGTTGCAGGCCGAAGTAGCTGAACAAAATCGCCGCCAGCAAAAAAGGCACCATGGAGATGGCAATCGCCGCACCTTCGCCCAAAGCACCGCCAGAGATGGCACGTTGGAAGGACAGTGTGGCCATCAGGTGGGTGGCATTCAGCGGTCCACCGCGTGTGATGACGTAAATCAGTTGAAAGTCGGTGAAGGTGAAAAGCACCGAGAACGTCATCACCACCGCAATCATGGGTGTCAGCAAAGGCAATGTGATGTGGCGAAAGCGCTGCCAAGCGGTGGCGCCGTCAATGGCCGCGGCTTCGTACAGCGAGGGTGAAATGGTTTGCAAACCCGCCAGCAAGGTGATGGCCACAAAGGGCACACCGCGCCACACATTGGCGGCCAGCACCGAGAAACGTGCGTTCCACGGGTCGCCTAAGAAGTCGATGTAGTTGTCTATCCAACCCGCCTTGACCAGCACCCAGCTGATGATGGAAAACTGCGCGTCGTACAACCACCAAAAAGCGATGGCCGACAAAGCCGTGGGCACGATGTAGGGCAGCAAAATCACCGAGCGGAAAAAGGTTTTGAAGGGCAGTCGCTCATTGAGCAAAATCGCCAACCACAAGCCCAAAAAGAACTTCAACACGCTGGCCACAAAGGTGTAGAACAAGGTGTTGAACAAGGCCAAGCGGGTGACCGCGTCATCCCATAAAAACTCGTAGTTCTCTAGGCCGACAAACATGCCCTCGCGCCCAACTTTGGTGTCGGTGAAGCCCAGCCAAATCCCCAAGCCCAGCGGGTAGGTGAGAAAGACGACCAGCAACAAGGTGGCGGGCAGCATGAACAGCAGGCCCAGCCCGTTGCGGCTGTTTTGCAGGCGGCTTAGCATCAGGTTTTGTAATAGCGTTCAGCGCGTTTTTGGGCGCGTTGGGCGGCTTCCGCAGGGCTTTTGGAACCCGAGGCTGCCTCGGCCACCATATTGCAGACGATGAAGTCGGCCATGGCACCTGCCGAGGCATAACCCAACTGACCAGCATAGCCTGCAGGGCGCATGTTTTTCACCGAATCGCGGTAGGGCGTGTGTTTGGGGTCCACCGACCAAATGGGGTTCTTGCCAAAGGCCGCCAAGGGATGCGACACATAGCCACCCGCACCCTGCAACCAAGCGCCGTACTGCTCTTCTTCCATCATGAAGCGCAAAAATTCTTTGGCTGCATTGGGGTACTTGGTGTACTTGAAGATCATTTGGTTGAAGAACAGGTGGTACTCGGTCGGAATGCCTACAGGCCCCACAGGGAAAGGCGCGTGTTGAATGTCTGCGGCGAGCGCTTTCACGGCGGGGTTGTCAGAGTTTTTGGCAGCGTAGTAAATGGAAATGCCGTTGTTGGTGACACTGAGTTGGCCATCCAAAAATGCTTTGTTGTTATTGGGGTCAAGCCAAGACAAGGTGCCGGGAATGAAGGTGGCGTAAAGCTCTTTGGCGAACTCTAAGGCCTTGACGGTTTGCGGGCTGTTGATGACCACTTTGTTGTTTTTGTCGACGATGGAGCCGCCAAAGGCCCAAATGAGCCAGTGCGTCCATCCGCTGTCGCCGGTGGCATTGCCCAGTGCCATACCGCCGGGTGTGCCCTTGGCTTTGAGCGCTTGGAACATTTTCAAAAAACCGTCGGTGTCTTTGGGAAAGCTGTTGATGCCGGCCGCTTTGAGGTGGCTTTGGCGATACACCATGATGGCGCCGCTGGCGCCCAGCGGCACGCCTATCCATTTTTTGCCGTCGGGCTTGAGGTAGGTTTCGCAAGCGGGGTACCAACCGCCGTATTTTTTGCCCAAGTAGTCGCAGACATCGGTGACATCAAGCAGTTTGTCGGGGTAAAGGTTGGCGTCGTCGTTGGTTGACAAAATGATGTCAGGCCCTGCACCGGTGTTGGCCGCTACCGCCGCTTTGGGTCGCACATCTTCCCAGCCCTCGTTGTCCACCCGTACCTCGATGCCGGTTTTCTCGGTGAATTTTTTGACGTTGGCCAAATAGGTGTCGATGTCACCTTGCACAAAGCGGCTCCAACGCAGTACGCGCAGCTTGGCGTCTTTCTCGGGGACATTGGTCCATTGCGCATGGGCTGGACTGCTGAGCAGCATGGGCGCAGCAGCTACCGCGCCAGTGGCGATGCTGGTGGACTGGATGAATTGGCGACGGGTGGTTTCGGTCATAAAGCCTCCTGTGGCAATGAAAGCGTCAAGCTGTAAGGGCTTTGCCGCTGGCAGCATCAAACAAATGAGCGCAGCCGGCGTCAGGTTGCAAACGGATGGTGCTGCCTGGGGTGAAGGTATGGCGCTCGCGAAAGACCGAGGTCACTTCTACGCTCGCAATTTTGGTGAACACTTGCGTATCTGCACCCGTGGGTTCGACCACCACCACCTCGGTGGCCAAGCCCTCGCTGCCACTGGCAATGTGCAAATGCTCTGGGCGTATGCCGTACACCACCGCTTGCCCTTCGCTGGCGCGGGCATGGGTAGGCATAGGCAACAAGATACCGTCTGGCAGTGCCACTTGAGCGCCGCGCACGGTGCCGGGCAAAAAGTTCATCGAGGGCGAGCCAATGAAACCCGCCACGAACTGGTTGGCGGGGTGGTCATACAGCTGCAAAGGCGTGCCAATTTGCTCGACCACGCCGTCTCGCATGACGACGATTTTGTCGGCCATGGTCATGGCCTCGATTTGGTCGTGGGTGACATAGATGGAGGTGGTTTTCAGGCGCTGGTGTAACTCTTTGATTTCGGTACGCATGGAGACGCGCAGCTTGGCGTCGAGGTTGGAGAGCGGTTCGTCAAACAAAAACACCTGCGGGTCTCGCACAATGGCCCGACCCATGGCGACGCGCTGTCGCTGCCCGCCCGAGAGTTGGCGCGGATAACGGTCCAAGAGGGCATGTAAGCCCAAAATACCTGCTGCCACATCGACCCGCTCGGCAATCACTTGTGCTGGCTGTTTGGCCAACAACAAAGAAAACGCCATGTTGTCGCGCACCGTCATGTGCGGGTAGAGCGCATAGTTTTGGAACACCATGGCGATGTCACGCTCTTTGGGTGGCATGTCGTTGACACGTTTGTCGCCAATATAAATATCGCCGCCCGAGATTTCCTCGAGACCCGCGATCATGCGCAACAACGTGGATTTGCCGCAACCCGAGGGGCCAACAAGGACGCAAAACTCGCCATCGGCGATATCCACGCTGACACCTTGAATGATGTGTGTGCGGCCAAAGTACTTGTGTACTTGACCTATGGTGACGCTGGCCATGGAAAACTCCGCAAGAGGGGTGCGCACTGGGCGCAACATTGTGAGCAAGCTTACGCATCAAGACGGGGCCGTCCATCAGGGCTAACCCGTTGACAAAGCCCACATTCTGAGCAGTGTTGGCGGTTATGCTTTGGAACTTCCATTTGTAACCGAGACACACCATGAAGCTGTTGATCACCGGCGGCGCCGGATTTTTAGGGGCTCGTTTGGCCCGTACCCTGTTGGCCAAAGGCACATTGGCGGGTCAAGCTCTCACCCAAGTGGTGTTGGCTGACCAATTCCCGGCCCCTGCCGATTTGGCGGCAGACTCCCGCGTGGCGGTTTTGACCGGTCCTTTATTGGACCAATGCGCTGGTTTCGCCCAAGCCAAGTTTGATGGGGTTTTTCACTTGGCTTCAGCCGTTTCTGGCGAGTGCGAAGCTGATTTCGATTTGGGCATGCGCTCGAACTTGGACAGCACCCGTGCTTTGCTGGACGCTTTGCGAGTTGCCGGCAACAAGCCGCGTTTGCTGTTCAGCAGCTCGGTCGCGGTGTACGGTCCCGACCCTGCCCACCCCTTGCCCGATGTGGTCACCGACGACACCTTCACCACGCCGCAAACCTCGTATGGCGCACAAAAGCTGATGTGCGAGTACATGGTGGCCGACTACAGCCGCAAAGGGTTTATCGATGGCCGAAGCGCCCGTTTGATGACGGTCAGTGTGCGCCCTGGCAAGCCCAACGGTGCAGCATCCTCGTTTTTCAGCGGTATCTTGCGCGAACCTTTGGCGGGCGAAGAATCGATTTGCCCGGTGGACGCCA
Source organism: Rickettsia typhi (assembly GCA_943325485.2). Classification (GTDB taxonomy): domain Bacteria; phylum Pseudomonadota; class Gammaproteobacteria; order Burkholderiales; family Burkholderiaceae_C; genus Limnohabitans. The sequence goes on along the minus strand of CALPPP020000037.1, from coordinate 3,708 downwards.
CGGTGTCGCACCCTGTGTCGTCCCCCGGCGTGACAGTGCGCAGCTTGATTGCGATTTTCGAAGCCAGCGCCGAAGACTTCCAAGGCCGCAGCGCCATGAATTTGCCAGCCCTCAATGTGACGGTGCAGCAAATGCTGGACGCACTGGAAGCCGTGGCCGGTCCTGCGGTAAGAGCCCGTGTGAAGTTTCAACGCGATGAACGCATCGCCAATATCGTGGCCAATTGGCCCAAGGGCGCCAAGGCCTTGCGTGCCCCGCGCTTGGGTTTGCAGCCCGACGCCAATTTTCAAGACGTGATTCGTCAGTACATCGACGACTGCAAAGCGGCGGGTTTGGAGAGCACCGCGCTTAAAGGGCTGTAACCGTCATTGCGAAGGGCGAAGCCCTGAAGCAACCTCTATCGCCAAAGCCCTGCGCCGCAGGCTCGGCCTCGCCTCCATGCTGGCACAACGTCGGCTTCGGCCGACCTGCGACACACGTCTTGTTTTGTTCGCTACATCGTCCTTCGCAATGACGGTCGTATTGACTTCCCCCAACCATTAAAGGCTTTCGCCTTTAATGGTTGTCCCTAGGCACAAAGGAGCCGCGCTTGCCGCGTAAAAAGTCCAAGTCGGCACCTTCGTCGGCTTGGGTCACGTGGTCGATGTACAGCTTCCAATACCCCGAATCCAGCGCAGGTGCAGGCGCCGTCCATGCCGCGCGTCGCTTGGCCAGTTCTGCATCGTCGACCAGCAACTGAATTCTGCGTTCAGGCACATTCAACTCAATCATGTCGCCGTTGTGCACCAAGGCCAAGGTGCCGCCAGCCGCTGCCTCGGGCACAGCATGCAAAACCACCGTACCGTAGGCGGTGCCACTCATGCGGGCGTCGCTGATGCGCACCATGTCGGTGATGCCTTTGCGCAGCACCTTGGGCGGCAAGGGCATATTGCCCACTTCTGCCATGCCGGGGAAGCCCTTGGGACCGCAGTTTTTCAGCACCAGCACACAGGTTTCGTCGACATCCAAATTTTCGTCATCGATACGGGCGTGGAAATCTTCGATGTTCTCAAACACCACGGCGCGACCGGTGTGCACCATCAATTCGGGTGAAGCAGCACTGGGCTTGATGACCGCACCGCGCTCGGCCAAATTGCCACGCAGCACCGCAATGCCGGCCTTGTCTTTGAAGGGCTCGGCAAACGGCTTGATCACGCGCGCGTCGTAGTTGACCGCCTCTGCCATGTTGTCTGCCACGCTGTGGCCGCTGGAGGTAACGATGCTGGTGTGCAGCAGGTGGGCGATTTCTTTCATCACCACTTGCAAGCCGCCGGCATAGCAAAAATCTTCCATCAGGTGCTCGCCCGAGGGCTGCAAATTCAGCAAGCAAGGCAATTCCGAGGCCAAATGGTCGAAGTCGTCAATGCTCAAAGGCACACCCAGTCGCCCAGCGATGGCAATCAGATGGATCACCGCGTTGGTGGAGCCGCCAATGGCTGCCAATGTTTTGATGGCGTTTTCAAACGCTTCACGCGTCAGGATGGAGGAGAGTTTTTGGTCGGTATGCACCATCTCGACGATGCGACGACCTGCATTGCGGGCCAGCACATTGCGACGTCCATCGACGGCGGGGTAGGCGGCGTTGCCGGGCAAGCCCACGCCCAAGGCTTCAACCATGCAAGCCATGGTAGAGGCCGTGCCCATGGTCATGCAGTGGCCGTGGCTGCGGTGCATGCAGCTCTCGGCTTCAAAGAAGTCGGCTAACTTCAAGGTGCCTGCACGAACCTGCTCGCTCATGCTCCACATGCCGGTGCCCGAGCCCAGTTCTTGGCCACGCCATTTGCCATTGAGCATGGGGCCGCCGCTCACACCAATGGTGGGCAGGTCAACGCTGGCCGCGCCCATGATGAGGGAGGGGGTGGTTTTGTCGCAGCCCATGAGCAGCACCACGCCATCGATGGGGTTACCGCGAATGCTTTCTTCCACGTCCATGCTGGCCAAGTTGCGGTAAAGCATGGCGGTGGGGCGAAGCAAGGTCTCGCCCAGCGACATGACGGGGAATTCGAGCGGGAAGCCACCGGCCTCGTAAACGCCGATCTTGACCTGCTCAGCCAAGGTGCGGAAATGCGAATTGCAGGGCGTGAGTTCGCTGAAAGTGTTGCAAATGCCAATGACGGGGCGGCCATCGAACTGGTCGTGCGGTACGCCCTTGCCCTTGACCCAGCTGCGGTAGGCAAAGCCATCGCGGTCTTGGCGACCAAACCATTGTTGAGAGCGAAGTTCTGAGGGTTTTTTCTTGGGGGGAGATTGGGTCATGGTGAGGTACGGCCTGAGATGGGTGAAAGACTGTGCCTATACTACCCCCGCCAAAGCCCCACTGTGAGCAGTGTTTATACGGGGATAGGTCACAAGGAGCGCACCATGATGGATATTTTGCGGGTCACCAACCTGCCCACCTATTTGATGTCGGATTTGCAGCAAACCTATACCGTGCATGACCGCGACCACATCACCGACCCCAGCGCTTTGCAGCGTATCCGCGCCATGGTGGGCGGCGGCGACGCAATCATCGACAAAAAACTGATGTCGTTGTTTCCAGCCTTGGAGTTCATTTCCATTTGCGGCGTGGGCTATGACGGCGTGGATGTGTTGGGTGCCATGGAGCGTGGCATCAAGGTCAGCCACACACCTGGGGTGCTCAACGACGACGTGGCCGATTTGGCGCTGGGCTTGATGCTCTCGATTGCACGACGCATTCCGCAAGCAGACAAATTTGTGCGCAACAGCGATTGGGTGGAAGGCCCTTTCCCCTTGCAAACCAAAATGAGTGGCGCTCGACTGGGCTTGGTGGGCATTGGCCGTATTGGCCAAGCCATCGCCAAACGTGCGGCGGCTTTTGACATGTCCATCGCCTATTACGCCCGTCATGCGGTGCCGACTTTGCCCTACACCTATTACCCCTCGGCCAAAGAATTGGCAGCGAATGTGGATTTTTTGGTGGCCATCACCCCAGGCGGCCCCACCACCCGCAACCTGATTAACGCCGAGGTGTTGCAAGCTTTGGGTAACAAGGGTTTTTTGATCAATGTGGCACGTGGCTCAGTGGTTGATCAAGCCGCCTTGATTGACGCTTTGCAAAAGAAAGTGATTGCCGGTGCGGCCTTGGATGTGTATGCCGACGAACCGCGTGTGCCGGCAGAGCTGCGTAATTTGCAAAACGTGGTGCTGACACCGCATGTGGCCAGCGCCACGGTGCAAACCCGCCAAGCCATGGCCGCATTGGCCTTGGCGAATTTGAACGCGCATTTTGAAGGACAGGCGATTCCCGCCTTGGTCCCCGAATGGGCGAACAGGGTTTAAAACCCTGAAAGCGGTTTAGCGACCGAAACCGCCGCCGCTTTTTTTGCCAGCGTAACCACCGCCGCCACCGGGTCGGCCACCGCCGCCGCCACCGGTGCGGCGTTTGCCGCCACCGCCACCGCCACGGTTGTTGCGGCTGAGCAAGTCCACCGAGGTCATGGTCGGGTCGGGTTGACGGCCTGCACCGCCGCCCGATTTATGGCCAAACGCATTCACACCACTTTGGGTGCCCAAATGCGCATTGGCGCGGGGTTGGAAATCGTCTTCTTGGTGCTGCGAAGGGGGTTGGTGCTCAAAGTTGTCCCGGGGCATGCCATCGGGCGCTGGGTTGCGTGGACCGCGCTCAGGGCGGTCACGACGTGGGCCTTG
>CALPPP020000036.1 GCA_943325485.2 Rickettsia typhi | reverse complement strand
ACCTTGGGGGCGGGCGGACCTGGGCGCGGAGGAAACTGCACCCATTCATCGTTGCTGTTTGCCATGGCCTGTAATTCGGGAGGGCTTGTGAAAGCAGCTGTGCTGGTTTGTGCCTGCGCCAAGCATGCAGCGGCTGCAAGCGAGCCTGTCAGGCATGACTTGAAGGGGAGAGAGCGCAAGGCTGTCAAAAGGGACGGGTTAAAACGCAGCAAAAAGACCTTTCGGGCATGAAGAGACAGCACTGAAAAGAAAATCAGGTAGTCTTTGTTTCGGCACACCCGCTGAAAAATGAAGATCTGAGACCATTAAATATGAAAAAAATACCGATTTTGTTGATTTTTTTGAGTTTTGCCTCCCATGCTGAGTGGCAACTGGTGCATACCGACGCCGCCCAAACCCGTTTTTTTGTCGATAAAGACAATTTGCGCATGATGAATGGCTATCGCCGCGCTTGGATCTTGAACGATTTGGGCAAACCCAACGGCCAAGGCACGGCCTCATTTCGTTCGGTCGAGGAATACGACTGTCAGGAAAAAAAGGCGCGGGTGATGCAAATCCACGCCATGTCAGGCCCCATGGCCACGGGCAACATCATGGCCAGACGCAGCGGCAACGGTCAATGGACCCAACCTGAGGAGGATGCCATCGACAAACACCTCATGGAAAGCGTGTGCAGCCTGCCATTGAGCGCAGATCCGCCGCCTCAGTAACCAATCGCTGCGCCGTCGCTGCGCGGGTCGCTGCCGCCAAAGCGGGTTTGCTGCGGGCCTTCCAAGGTGATGCCGTGAGCATGGCCAGCCAACTCGTTCCAAGCGCCCCAACGGTTGAGCACATGGCCTTTGGCCGCCAGGGAATCCAAGGTGGTGCCACCCAAACGGCTTTCCACGTGCAAGGTGTCCCGCGCCTCGCCCAAGGCAAAACGCCCTGACAACCAGCGCGGGGCTTCTACCGCTTGTTGTATGTCCAAGCCATGGTCCATCATGGCGCTATAGGCTTGGAACTGGATTTGCGGCTGCCCATCGGCGCCCATGCAACCCATCACGCTCCACAGTTTGTTCTGGCGAAAACCGATGGAGGCAATCAGGGTGTGTAACGGTATCTTGCCGGGCGCCAACACATTCGGGTGGCCGTCTTGCAAAGAGAAATAAGCGCTGCGGTTTTGCAGCAACACGCCGGTCTCAGGACTGACCACGCCCGAGCCAAAAGCGCCATACAGGCTGTGGATCAGCGACACCGCTTGGCCTTTGTCGTCCACCACCGCGATGTACACCGTGTCGCCCCGCAGACTGCCGTAAGACGGCACTTGGTCCCAAGCCAAGGCGCGGTCGGGGTTGATCAGCCCACGTCGCTGGTTCAGGTAATCGTCGCTTAACAGCTGCGCCATGGGCATATTGGTGAAGGCAGGGTCGCCCAGCCAGCGGTCGCGGTCGTGGTAGCTGATTTGCTTGGCTTGCACCATCAAATGAATGCGTTCGGGATCATAAAAATCCTTTTTATGCAATTCAAACGGCTCGACCAGTTTCAGCATTTGCAAGACGGTAAAGCCTTGTGTGGGTGCAGGCGTTTGGTAAAGGGTCAGGTCGCGGTAGCTGCCCACCAAGGGCTCGCCCCATTCGGCCTGTTGGCGCTCAAGGTCTTGGGCGGTGAAAAAACCACCCAGTTCTTTGGACAGCGCCGCCAAGGCCTTGCCGGTTTCGCCTTGGTAAAAACCGGTTTGACCTTGCGCTGCAACAGTTTGCAGCGTGCGGGCCAAAGCAGGATTACGCAAGGTTTCGCCAGTGTTGGGCAATTGGCCGTTTGGGGTGAACAGCGCAGACCAACCGGGCTGCTGGCTGCAATCGGCTTGAGAGCGCTGCATCCAACCCGCCAAGCGTTGGCTCACGGGGTAGCCGTGCTGGGCATAGTCGATGGCTGCTTCCAAAATGCGAGTGAGTTTTAAGTTGCCGTAAGCCTCATGGGCGGCACACCAGCTTGATACCGCACCTGGCGTGGTGAGGGTAGCCGGCCAAATGCCACGAAATGGCACCTCGCTCAAACCCTTGCTTTTGAAAAACGCTGGGTCGGCATTGGCAGCAGCGCGGCCGCCGCCATTGAGGTAACGCACCTTGCCTGTTTTGGGGTCGTGGATCAGCCAAAAAGCGTCGCCACCCATGCCGGTCATGTGCGGGTAAATCACGCCCAGCACCGCAGCGGTGGCGATAGCGGCGTCAACGGCTGAGCCGCCAGCGCGAAGCACATCCGCACCTGCTGCCGAGGCCAAGCTGTGGGGGGAAGTGACCATGCCACGAGGGCTGAGGGTGGCCGGGCGGCCAGTTTGCATATCCAAAACAAGCTCCTGAAAGGTTTAGGTTAACCGATCACGCTTATTTCTTTCGAAACTCCCACGGCGGCATGGGTGTCTCGTCAGCCCAAAGCCCAAGTCTGAGAGACTTTGACTTCAACTCTGCATCGTTGTAGACCACACGGTCAGCAACGGACTGTTCATTTTGGTACTTCTTATAGTGCCAAGCCATGCCCAACACCAGCTGTTGCAGGCAAATATCTAAGTCGTCAAGTGTGATCTTGCCGACTATGCGGCCGTACTTGTCTTCTTTGTCATATTCAACGTGTACCTGCTTGCCATGCACAAGGTCGTGCAGGCTTTGCTTGGATTTTTCGCCAAAAGCTTGTTTTTTCTCTGGTGCGTCTATGCCTTGCAACCTGATTTTGTAGGTGTTCTTTTGCTGATCCAGCAAGGTGATGGTGTCACCATCTGCCACCCCAACCACCAAGCCCTCAATGGTTTTGGCGTTGACAATATTTGATAAAAATAAAACAAAAATTAATAAAAGTTTTTTCATGCCAAATACCTTTGCGTATTTGACGAATTCTACAAATTTAAAGTTTAAAAATTATTTGACAATTCGATGATGCAGTTCAAGCTACCTTTGTATCGAGAGGTTTGAAGCTGAGGGGAAAACAGTGCTAATGCAGCTTCACTGTGGGATTGGTTTGCTTGGTGATCATTCTTGCCAAGGTGTAGAGCGAGGTTTTCAAAAAACCGTGAATAGCCAATTCATGCAATTTGTACAAAGACAGGTACATGACTTTTGCAAAATAGCCTTCAATCATCAAATTTTTACCAATGAGTCCACCCATCATATTGCCCACCGTGCTGAATTTTCCTAAAGACACCAAGGAGCCAAAATCTTTGTAGCGGTAAGGTTTGAGGGGTTTGTTGGCAAACCTTCGCAGGATTTGTTGGTACAGATGAGACGCTTGTTGGTGTGCGGCTTGGGCTCTTGGTGGAACGAGTCCGGCTGACCCGCCATGCCCATCAGGGTAAGGGCATGCAGCACAATCGCCTAGCGCAAAGATGTCTTTGTCACGCGTGGTTTGCAAGGTATCGTGCACAAGGAGTTGGTTGATTCGGTTGGTTTCTAAGCCGCCAATCTCTTTCAATAAATCGGGTGCCTTGACCCCAGCAGCCCACACCACAAGTTCTGACTCGAGTATTCGACCATCGGCGAGTCGCAGTCCCGAAGCCAACACCTCGGTCACTTTGGCATTGGTGAAAACTTGCACCCCCAAGGATTGAATGAGTTGCTCTGTGGCTTTGGACAACTGCGGCGGCAAAGCTGGCAGGATTCGCTCAGCTGCTTCTATCAAGCTGACTTTGATGTCTTTGTCTGCGTCAATTCGGTCGAGTCCAAACGCCACAACTTCTCGCGTGGTTCTGTGTAACTCAGCCGCAAGCTCAACCCCAGTAGCTCCTGCGCCAATGATCGCCACATGCAACTGCCGCTTGTTGATGGCCTCAATCTGGTTGTGGGCTCGGATACAGGCATTGACCATCTTGGAGTGAAACTGTTTCGCATCATGCTGGTTCTCTAGACGCAGTGCAAATTCCTTCACGCCTTGGGTGCCAAAGTCGTTGCTTAAACTGCCGATACAAACGACCAGCGTGTCGTAGCTGATTTGTTGAACGGGCGTGACTGGCGTGCCATCACTGTCCACATAGGGCGCCAAGTCGATGGATTTGGTTTCGCGGTTCAAGCCATGAAGTTCGCCAATGCGAAATGTGAAATGGTTCCAATGGGCATGGGCCATGTAATCCACCTCATGGTCACCAAAGTCCATGCTGCCGGATGCAATTTCATGCAACTTGGGCTTCCAAATATGGGTCCGGTTTTTGTCGACCAGCGTCACCAGTGCTTTGTTTTTTCGCCCCAGTGTTTTGCCTAATTTGGTGGCTAATTCCAAGCCACCTGCACCACCACCTACGATCACAATCTTGTGTAATTCTTTGTTCATCAATGTCCAATAGTGAAATCATTCAAACCACAAGCATCTTTGCCTTTCAGAAGCCACAGGGGTCGGGTTACAAAGTTCAGCGACAGTCCAGTTTTACCAGCAGCGGGATGCAAGCTGCGGTCAAAGTGAGAGGTGGTGGGCATATAGCGAATCGCCACACCGGTTCTGCGCAAGCCCGATGTATTGGCTTTGGCCCCATGGATCATGTAAACATCGTGCAATGACATCTGACCGGGCTGCAGTTCGATGTCAACCGCCTCATCTTCGTTGAACGTATCGTCAGCCATGCGCTGGTTCAAAACCAAATCACTCCTGTCTTCATGCAAATGGGGATGAAGCACTTGGGCTTTATGAGAGCCAGGGATCACGCGTAAGCAACCATTGCTCTTCAGACTGGGCTCAATCGCCACCCACACTGTGCAAGTGGCCAATGGCCGCATCGGCCAATACTGACCATCTTGGTGCCAAGGGGTTTCATACCCATGCTCCGCTGGTTTGCAAAACACTTGGCAACCCCATAACGCCACATCTGGGCCAATGATCTGGGACACCATCTCCACCAAAGGCGGGTACATGGCCAGTTCTAAAAACTTTCGGCTGCCTGCTACACCATCGTCATTTTTCCCATGCCGCTGACCTTCGATATGCGCACTGACCAGTTTTTCAGGCCTTACATCGGGGTTGGTACGGATCAGTTCGTCCAAGGTGGTTTGCAGATCCTTCACCATGTCTGTGGGCAGGCTAAAGCGAGGAATCACAAATCCCATCGACTGGTATTGGGCTGTTTCGGATGGGCTGAGAATGGCTTCGGGCATGAATTTGTTTTTTATTGGCTGAATAGGGTGGTTTTAGCAGAGTTTGTATACTGAAACCATGCAACCCTTTCACTTGGCCTTTCCCGTGAGCTCGCTTGAAAAAGCCCGCTCTTTCTATGGCGTTTTGCTCGGTTGCCCCGAGGGTCGTTCATCGCCTGACTGGGTAGATTTCGATTTTTACGGACACCAAATCGTTGCCCACTTAAGCCCCGAAGAATCGCGGATCAACCACACCAGCGCCGTGGATGGTCAAAATGTTCCCGTGCGTCATTTTGGCATGGTGCTGGGCATGGCGCAGTGGCAAGCTTTGGCCGAGCGACTTCAGCAAGCTGGTATCGAGTTCGTCATAGAACCTGGCATTCGCTTCAAGGGCGAAGTAGGCGAGCAAGCCACCATGTTTTTGCGCGACCCTTGTGGCAACGCCCTAGAGTTCAAGGCCTTCGCCGACCCCTCGCGCTTGTTTGCCAAATAAGCATTGCCCTGCATGTCGGTTTCAGAGATTTACCAGCAGGAGCTCAAAGCTCGCAGCTTTCACAGTGATCCCGCGCAACTGCAAGCTGTCGTGGCACTAGACGATTGCGCCAAGGCATGGGCTGGTTACAAGCGCAAACGCGCTAACGCCATCAAAAAACTCATCAACCACCCCGATATTCCGCAAGGCGTTTATTTGTACGGCGGGGTTGGCAGGGGGAAAAGCTTTTTGATGGACTGCTTTTACCAAGCCGTTCCCATTGAGCGCAAAACCCGCTTGCATTTCCACGAGTTCATGCGAGAAGTGCACCGTGAACTGCATGAACTGCAGGGCACGGTCAATCCCTTGGATGAATTGGGTAGGCGCATGGCCAAGCGCTTCAAGCTGATTTGTTTCGATGAATTCCACATCGCTGACATCACCGACGCCATGATCTTGTACCGCTTGCTGGTGGCCATGCAAGTCAACGGCATTGGATTCGTCACCACCTCGAACTTCAAACCCGACGAGCTCTACCCCGATGGTTTGCACCGCGACCGTATGCTGCCTGCCATCGATTTGCTCAACGCCAGCATGAAGGTGGTCAATGTGGACAATGGCACTGACTACCGTGGCCGCATGTTGGAGCAAGCGCAACTGTATTTGACCCCCTGCAACGACGCCAACGAAGCCCTGATGCACCAGACTTTTGAGCGCTTGGCAGAAACCCCGGACCAAGATGGTTTGTTGCTGATTGAGTCTCGCAAAATTTGGGCTAAGCGCCGCGCTGGTGGTGTGGTGTGGTTCGATTTCAAGGTCTTGTGCGGCGGTCCACGTTCACAAAACGATTTTTTGGAAATTGCCAGTCAGTTCCACACGGTTTTTTTGAGCGGTGTGCCACACATGAAGGTCCGCATGGCCTCAGAGGCCAGACGCTTTACCTGGTTGATCGATGTACTTTACGACCGACGCGTCAAATTGGTGGTAATGGCCGAAGTTGAACCCGAAGCCTTGTACACCGAGGGGCCCATGTCGCACGAATTTCCACGCACCGCCTCTAGACTTCGAGAAATGCAGTCAGGCGCTTTTTTGGCGCTTGGGCGGCGCATGGTGGATACTTCACTGACATGAAACATTTTCGAACAAGCTTTTTCGTCTTGATGCTGTTTGGCACAGCGACGCTTGCGTCTGCGCAAGACAATGTGGCTCAGGGCTTAGACATCTCTGCAGAGCGCGAGCGCATCAAGGCCGAGCGCAGTCAAATGGAAGCTGAGTACAGCCAATCCCTTCGCGCTTGCTACCAAAAACTCAACGTCAACAGCTGCAAAGACGATGCCTTCAAAATTCGCTTGCAAAAAACCAATTCGCTTCGCGCCCAAGAGCGGGTTTTGAACGATCAAGATCGCAAACAGCGCGGTGCGGCAGCATTGCAAAGCATCGAAGAAAAAAACAGCTTGGAGGCTCAAACCGAGGATGCCGAACGTCGGGCCCAAAGCGCTCAGCAGCACCTTGACAAGCTTGAGAGCAACCTTGAAAAAAATGAAGCTCGCTTGGAAAAAGAAGCGCGTGAAGCTGAAAACTTAGAGAAAAATGCCCAGCGCCAACTAGAACTGAGCGAGCGTCAACGCGCGCACCAAGAAAAAGCCAATGCAGCCAAAGCCGAGCGCGAAAAGCATCTGCAGAAAATCCAAGCCGCCCAGGAGCACCGCGAGCAAGTAGAACGTAACCGCGTGCAGCGCGGAACACCAGGGGCTGCTCCGCTGCCTGTTCGCCCGCTTGATAAGCCATGATGGACAAGCCTTGACAAACCCTTTGTCTGACGCGGTCAAGGAAGTATTTGGTTCCTTGGGTCCGCTGGCCAGGTCTAGCCCCCATTTCAAACCCCGTACTGGTCAAACTGAGATGGCCATGGCTGTCGCTGATACCTTGGTGGTGGGTGGTTCTTTGGTGGTGGAGGCGGGGACGGGTGTTGGCAAGACCTTTGCCTACCTTGTGCCAGCCTTGCTCAGTGGCGAGCGGGTGTTGCTTTCGACCGCCACCAAAACCTTGCAAGATCAACTCTTTGCAAGGGACATTCCCGATTTGCTCGCAGCTTTGGGCTTGCCTCTGCGCTTGGCCATGCTCAAAGGCCGCGGCAGTTATCTGTGCCAGCAACGCTTGGCCATGGCGCAACAAGCCGCTACTTTGCCCGACCGCACTTCGCACCGCACCTTGGCGCAAGTACAAACCTGGGCCAACACCACCCGCACAGGCGATTTGGCTGAAATGCCTACGCTCGACGAGCGCTCACCGCTGATTCCCCTCATCACTTCCAACCGCGACAACTGTTTGGGCTCGACCTGCAGCTTTTGGAAAGAGTGCCATGTGAATGCCGCTCGAAAAGAGGCCATGGCGGCTGATGTGGTGGTGATCAACCACCATTTGTTTTTTGCTGATTTGGCCATGCGTGAGGGTGGCATGGCCGAGTTACTGCCCAGTGTGAGGGTGGTGGTCTTCGATGAAGCCCACCAACTCAATGAAACCGGCATACAGTTTTTGGGCCAACAACTGGGCTTGGGGCAAATGCTCGACTTGGCCCGTGACATTCTTGCGTGTGGTTTGCAGTTGGCCAAGGGCTTGGCTGATTGGCAAGGCGTGGTCGCTGAGTTTGAAAAATCTTTGCGCGACCTGCGCTTGCTGATTGGCAAGCACCCGCCCAACACCCGTTTGCGTTGGTTGGCAGGCTACCCGCAGGGCATCAACCCCCAAGACTGGGGCGACGCCATGCTGCTGCTGACGCAAAGATCCCAAGTGGTATTGGCCTCATTGGAGGTGGTGGCAGATGCTGCGCCAGAGTTTGTTCGCTTGCATGAACGCGTGAGCGACATCATTGGCTTGATCGCCCACTTTTCCCAAGAATGTCCAGCAGGTTCTGTGCGTTGGTTGGAAGTGGGGTCGCAAGCGCGTTGCATGGAAGCGCCTTTGGATATTGCGGATGTGATGCAAAGCCGTTTGTTGCAAACCGTGGTGACGGTGCCTGATGCGCAAGGCAATGCGGTCGATTTGCCGCGCAGTTGGATATTTACCTCGGCCACGTTGGGCAACGATGAAGGTTTGACTTGGTTCACCGAGCCCTGTGGTTTATCGCAGGCAAAGGTGCTGCGGGTTGAAAGTCCCTTCGACTATGCGACCCAAGCATGGCTTTATGTGCCGCGTGACATGGTGTCTCCCAAAGACGCGCAGCACAGCGCAGCCGTGGGAGAAGTGGCACTGCACGTCGCACGTGCTTTAGGCGGACGTACCTTGGTGCTGACCACCACCTCACGCGCTTTGCGAGCGATTGGTGTGCAGTTGCAAGCCGCATTGGGCGAAACGGCAGAGATGGAAGTGTTGGTGCAAGGTGAAAGCCCTAAGCGCCAGTTGATGCAACGTTTTCGCCAAGCCATTGAGCCCGGCAGACAAGGGTGTGTGCTGGTAGCGACTGCCAGTTTTTGGGAAGGCTTTGATGTGCCTGGCGACGCATTGCAAGCGGTGGTGATCGACAAATTGCCATTTCCACCACCCAACGACCCAGTAGTCGAGGCACGTGGCCAACGCTTAGAGGCGCAAGGGCGCAGTTCCTTCAATGACTATTTTTTGCCAGAAGCCGCTGTGTCACTGAAACAAGGAGCAGGGCGCTTGATTCGGCGTGAAAGCGATCGAGGCGCTTTGGTGGTTTGCGACAACCGCTTGGTCAGCACCGGTTATGGCAGACGTTTACTGGCCAATTT
>CALPPP020000035.1 GCA_943325485.2 Rickettsia typhi | reverse complement strand
GGGCTGATTTGAATCCAGCATTCTGGACTTATGAAGCTGCCCGAAACCCGCCGGCCAGTCAGCGAAACTGAGTGAGTGAAGGTGTAAGTCACTTGGGTGCTGGTAATTGATGTCTTGGATATGGAGGCATCAGATATGGAGCACGTAGCTGCGACTTGGCTAGTACTAGAAGTTACTGAGGCCTCCCCAAAAGCAAACTGACAAAACCCTAACAACACCAAACTTAAAAACAGTTTCATTTCAATATCCTGGTTATTTAACGTTGGACACCGTTTGCGCCGTGGCTTCTTTTCCGCCCGTCACCTCACATCGCAGTTTCAAATTGGTAAATCCACTGGCATTGGCGGGTTGTTTTTCGTCTAAGGCGTAATCCAGCCAGCAGGTTTCGTCGGGTTTGTCGCCCCACACCACTTTCAGGCGGTCTTTGTTTTTCTGAACCCGCACCAAGGCACGGCTGCCTTGGCCGACCGTGCCCACCTCGTTGCCAGCGGCGTCGCTCACAGTGGAACCAATGGGTACCCGCGCACCATTGCTGGGCTGCAACACAATTAGCAAAGGCCGCCCCGAGGTGGCATTGAACTTGAGGCGCACGATGGAGCCCTCGACAGGCGCCACCTTTTGGCTGGCGTTGTCCACTTCCAGTTCGGTGGGTGCGCCTTCCAAGCTGATTTGCACATCGTTCAGGTAATAAGGCGACAGATAAGGCACCACGCCAAAACCACCGCTGTTGACGCGGGCCGTGCTGCCTAAGACCCCTGCGCCTTCGCCCTTGGGTACTTCCACAATGGCAAAGGTGTCTCCCAAAGAGGGTGCCAATATCAAGCCGCCGCTGTGCACCACCAAGCCGCCGCTGGCCGACAAACCGGTTTGCTGACTGCCACCCGAGGAGGAGGACAAACTGGCACTCAGATTGCCATACCGGTGAGGCACATTCAAAGAGGCGCTGGACGAGTCGGCATAGCCGGATTGCGATTGGGTCAGGCTGTAGCTGAGCTGGTTTTCTTGGCTGTAGCCCGAGTACGACAGAGACTTGTTAGGCTCTAAGCTGCCGTACTGGTTGTAGCTGCCCCGCAGACTGCCCAATGAAGGACCAAAGCTCAAGGGTATGGAGGCGAAAACACTCACGCTGTCTAAAGCAGCGCGGTTGTCGGTGTAAGTGGTGTGGTCCACATTGACACCCAAGTTCACTCGGCTGATACCAATGCTGTAACCCCAGCGTACCTGTTGACTGCCCACACCCAGCCAACTGCGCTGCTGACTGGCCCCTAGACTGACACCCCCCCAAGAGCCCATGCTGAAGCCCAAGCCCAAAAACGCATTGTTTTTGAAGCTGTCGTTCGCAAACAAAGCGTTGTTGCCAATATTGAGTGCAGCGCTGGGCGTGGTGTATTTTTGCGACTGCATGCCCAGGCCGGCATAGGCATTGAAGCGGCCCATGGCGGGTGGGTTGTAGCTGAAGTTTTGGGCGTAGCCGTTGGCCCTAGGGGTTTGGGCATTGCCATCGAAGTGGGAGAACAGGGCATTAAAGCTCAAGCTCCCCAAGGCCGAGCTGAACGCAGCTTGCACGCCCACATTGCTGTAATTGGGTCCCACCAGCACTTCCATGCCGGGTGAGAAATAGCTGTTCAAACCGTAACGCAAATACGCTTGCAACACTGGTGTGTTTTGGGTGCTGGTGAAGTTTCGGTACTGCCCTGTGGCCACGCTGTAGCGAAACGAGCCGGGGTTGAGCGCGCCCATGCTGGGGCTGTAGGGCACCACAAAGGTTTGTTGCGAGCCATCGGCCTCGGCAATCACCACCTGTAAATTGCCCACCGAGGCAATCGGGTTGATATCGTCAAACTCAAAGGGGCCGGGCGGCACGGTTTGCTCGAAAAACACGGCGTTGTTTTGCGAAACTCGCACCCGTGCGTTGGTACGTGCCACACCCTTGATGACAGGGCGGTAGCCGCGCTCTTCGTCGGGCATCAAGCCTTCTTCGCTGGACAAGCGCACCCCCCGAATGGGCGTGGAGCCAATGATGGGGCTGTTGGTACTGGTGTCGCCGAAGGCCAAGCTGGCTTTCATGTCGATCAAGGGTCGCTTGACCACAGTTTCCCCCGCTACATATTGGCTGGTATTGGTGGCAGTTCCGCTGGCAGTGCTGCGGTTTTGCGACAAGTAGCTGGTGTGGCGTACTTGCCAGCCGGCAATATTGACGCCGGTGTTGAGCCCCAGATAGTTGGAGCTGAAACCCTGAGCGTTGTAGTTATTCAGGTTGTAGTTAATGAAACCTGCGTTTTCACCCCGTGTAAGCATTTCGGACGGCACGCTTTGTCGATTTTGGCGTGTCAGAAACGCTTGGGCGATGGTGATATCCAAGCGCAGTTCGTTGGTGTCAAATTCGCTGGTAGCACCTGCCACCCATTGGTCTATGTACAAACAGTCTGCCGCAGATTTACTGGCAGCGGGGGTGGTTGCTGTTTGCATCAGTTGCAAGCCCTGCGGGCTGATGAAGTTGGTTTTGACACCCAGTTGCTGAAACAAAGCGGGTGTGATGCAAGCACGGGCATTGCCCCCGCTTGGGGGTTCGGTGAAACGTACCGTGGTTTTGCTGACCAAGCTGTCGTTGCGGTAGATGTCAGCCGCCACATCACCAGGGCGCACATTACCCAAGCGTTTGACCTCCAAGGGGCTTAAGTTACGAAAAGCCTTGCCGCGTAAAAAATCCAAATCAAACTCAACATCTTCTTCCAACTTGGTGGGCGGCAGTTTGACCGACAAAGGGTCCTTTTTGATGTTGGCAGGTGCCAGCGCTAACAATTCGGGCCGCTTGGCATACAGCTCGCGGCGTTGGTTGGGTTTCAAGGGCAGCTCAGTGACTTCATCGGCTTGGTTGGGTGAGCGCAACCGCACGGTCAGGGTGGCTTTTTCGTCTAAGGGCGGCATACCCTTGATGCGGAAGTTGCCATCAAACAACTTTTGCTCGTAAATGATCAAGCCCTTTTGCTCTAGCTGCACCGATTGGCCTTGGAATGACTCACCTTCGAGGTAGACCCACACAGGCACATCAGTGTCTAGCTGCAGGGTGCGAGCCTCTAGGCGAGACAGCACATTCAGCTGAGCTTCAACATCGACCGCCTGTTGGGGTGGGCTGGCTGCAAAGGCTGCTGACGCACCTACCGCGCATACAGACACCCAACTGCGAACAGCCACGCCTAGGGCAGAGGGAGTTTGGGTAGCAGGGTGGATGGGGCAGCGCATGGGTGTGGCATTCAGGCTGAATGCGTTCAGTTATCTGCGCTGAGGGGAAATTCTTTGGAGCTGGCGCCACCATAGTCGTTGACGAAATCCACCTTGATGGCTTTAAGGGGTTGGGTGATTTTGTCCACCGCTCCCACCACGAAGCTGGCGGTCGATTTGGGTGGAATCATGCCGCCATCGGAGGACACATCAAACTTGCCATCGCTGCCTAAGTTCAGGCTGAAAAAGGACAGGTGAAATGCTGAAGGGTTGGTTCCCTCAGCCATCCAATTGCCGTCTTTTTTGACCAGTTTCCAAGTCGCCTTGTCCAATTGATCGATCAATTCGCCCTTCAAGGCCTTGGGGCGGTAAAACACCTTGATACGGGTACGAATGGCAAAGGCAATTTTGTTTTCTTCAGCGGATTTTTGAGGTACTTCCAGCATGTTGAAATAAAACACGCTTTCACGGTCGGCGGGTAAGGGGTCTCCTGTGAACACCAAGCGCACCACTTGGTTGCCTCCGGGCTTAATCCTTGAAATGGGGGGCGTCAGGTTGAAAGGGGCGATGGCTTCTTCTGGCGAGGCTGAAGCGTTGCCATCGTCCAGCCACATTTGTACAAATGCAGGACGCTCTTTATTGACATTGCTGACCTTGAAAGACACTTCTCGCTTGGCCTCGGGGTAAATCACCCGCGTGGTTTCGACGACCATGTCGGCACGAGCGCTGGATAAACACAGCGCAATAAAAGGGATTAAAAAGACAAAACGCAGGTACTTCATGTTCTTCTCTTGGTGGTGAAAGGGTTGTGAAACACCCCCACCGAGAAGAACTTCTGTATCTAAGGCGTTTAACGGTAGGTAAGGGTCACCAGTCGTTTGCCATAGCCAGCACCTGGGGCGCTGGGCAGGGTTTCTTCCGCGATGCGGGCAATGCTTAATGACGACAGCGGGTTGGCGGGGCCAGAGGTCAAGCCACAGGCTTGACCCTTGATGCTGGTTTGTTGACCCAGTTGCAACACCGTTTGTTGGCTGAGCGTGCAACCTGGGGAGGTAATCACACCGTGAATTTCCAACATGCCGTGTTGCGCATGAACGGCATTTGCCGTCAATACCAACATCGCTGACACCGCCGCCCAAGTGGCTTGTTTTGCAAAACTGTTCATGGCTTTTTCCTTTGTTCGATTCGGTGATTGAATCGAAACCAAGGCCTAAGCGCAAAAACTGCTAAAGCATTAAAACTACTTGTCAGTTGTCATATTTAAGCGGGGTTTAGTGTTCTCCTTGTGTGGGTTTTTAAAAGCTTTTCAATTCTTTTGAAAAAAATTCAGAATTGAAGTTTTTGGACAAAAAAAAGCATCAACGCAGAAAAACTGTGGGTTTGAGGTTGAAACATGGGAAATCACCTTAGTTGAGTTTGAGCAAAAAAGGCAAGAAAACCGAGAAATTACCGGCAGCCACATCCTGCGAACCTGAGTTGGCTGCAGTGTTTTGGGGCAATACTGAGCGTGACGCCACATAGCGCACACCCAACTTGATGTTCTTGGAAGTTACTGCGTCAGGGCCTTGCTGAGACAAGGCATTGTTCAAAATTTGGGGCTGATTCATATCCAAGGGGGTGAAAACGCCTTGGGCATCAATCAAGCCAAGCTGCAAAAACACATTTTGCGCAGGTCGAAAAATGGCGCTGTTGCGCAGCAAACCGGTTCTTGGGGCAACGGCAGCCAATTCGCTGTCGAATATCAATTTCACCGGGATATTGAAGTCGCCGCCCGAGCAATTAGAGTCAGATTGGGTTTTGGACACATTCAGATTGATTTCTGTGATGGGGCCAAAAGAACTGTTTAAAAACGAAGTGGTATTGAATACGGGCAGATCAATGACGAAAGAATTTGCAACTTGTTTGTTGACGCTCAAATTGGTGCACACAACCAAAACAATTTCTCCAGAGATCTTCCAAGATTCAGAAAGAAGGGAGTCAAAACTTTGCGCCTTGGCGTTAGAAAGCAAACACATGCAGACAATGACAGGAAGCAGAAAAAGGCGCTTTGAATAAGCTGTTTGTTTGTGAAAGTTCATGGGGACCGATAGGTGAACGAAGTGGCGGCCCTTAAGCCGCCACTTGTGTACTTCTGTGATTTATTGGTAACGCGCCTGTAAAACGATGGTCTGTTGGTAGCCACCAGCTGACACGGCAGTACCTGCAGCTGTATTTTTGGCAAATTGAGCAGTCAAGGCGATGGATGACCCTGCCAAAGCAGTAAAAGTTGCTGCGTTGCCGCCAAGCACGGTTGATCCAGTAGTCAAGCTCAGCGCGGTCGCAGCACCCGCAGCCGTCACAGCTAAAGCTGCGGTATTTCCAACGCCACCTTTCAATTGGACACCCGCATTTGTACCTCCGGCTGTACTTGCAACAGAATTAGCCAACAAGTTATTGGGGGTGATTTGAGCATCAACAAGTGACAAGGCAAGATCCCACTTGGTATTAGTGCCTGCAAACGCACATGCTGTACCGTCACCGGTGGCGCTTCGGGCTTGAAATACTGTCGAAATGGCCGTTCCCATTAGTGTGCCTGGTGCTGAAGCATCACTGGCAGGTTGAACAGAGCCCAGTAGCATGGTTCGAGTTGAGTCACCTCCGGCACCATTGGCATCAGTTGCAACGATATTACAGGTGGTGGCAGCGATAGAGCCGGTGATGGTGACTGTTGCGCTGTCAGCTTGTGCATTGCCGTTGAAATGCACAGATGCCAAAGCTAAGAAGGTTGAGGCCGCGAGGGCGGTTTTTTGAAGTTTTGAATGTTTTGCCATGAAAATACCCCTTGAAGGAAACTGTTGATGAAAACATCAACCTAAAACCTTTTGGCTAAAAGTTGACTGAAACGAATACTAGAGAATACTTTTACCAATTGCAACAACAAAGTTCTCATTTATGTTGCATATATGTAAAAAATAGTTAAATTTTGTATTTTTAAGGTATTTTTGTACTCATTTTTAAATGAATTTCAGGTTCACCCGCCTGCCGCACAATACAAACCATGCTGATTCATCCCCAATTCGACCCCGTGGCCTTGGCCATCGGCCCGCTTGCCGTCCACTGGTACGGCATTTCCTACCTTGCCGCTTTTGTCTTGTTTGTGCTGCTGGCGCGGCGGCGCTTGAACCACCCGCCTTACGCGGCCTTGCAAGCGCAGGGCTTGTGGTCGGTGCAAGACGTGGACGACCTGATGAGCTGGGGCGTGTTTGGCGTGGTGCTGGGTGGGCGCATTGGTTATTGCCTGTTTTACAAACCTGCCTATTACGCCGAACATCCTTTAGAGGTGCTGTATGTCTGGCAAGGCGGCATGAGCTTTCATGGCGGCATGTTGGGCGTGATTGCCGCCATGGCGCTGCTGGCATGGCAGCGCGGGCGGCACTGGTTGCAAGTGACCGATTTCATCGCCCCTTGTGTGCCTACAGGTTTGGCCGCGGGGCGGGTGGGCAACTTCATCAATGGCGAGTTGTGGGGGCGTGCCGCTGATGTCAATCTGCCTTGGGCCATGGTGTTTCCGCAAAGTGGCAGCTTGCTGCCACGCCACCCCTCGCAGATTTACCAGTTTTTGCTTGAAGGCTTGCTGCTGTTTGCGGTGCTGTGGTGGTTGGCGCGTAAGCCCCGCCCACTGGGCTGGGTGTCAGGTGCTTTCTTGATAGGCTACGGGTTGCTGCGCTTTATCGCTGAGTATTTCCGCGAACCTGATGCCCACCTTGGCCTGCTGACGCTGGGCCTGAGCATGGGGCAGTGGTTATGCGTGCCCATGGTGCTCACTGGGGTGGCCATGATGCTGTGGTCGCTTCGCAAATCTAGAGCATTGCAGGTTTAGGCGTCATTGCGAAAAGTCGTCATTGCGAGCGCAGCGAAGCAATCTCCCCCCAGCCCCGCGCCGCAGGATCGGCCTCGCCTCCATGCTTGCACAACGTCGGCTGCGGCCAACCCTGCGACACACGGCTGCGGATTGCTTCGTCGCTACGCTCCTCGCAATGACGTCAAAGCTTGCAATGACAAAATACGGCCATGAACGCCAACCTCTTTCTTGCCTTGCGCCAAGGCTTCCCTCAAGACCTCGACTCCATTGCCATTGAAACCGACCAAGGGCTGCGCTACAGCTGGCGCGACTTAGACCGCGCCAGTGCCATGCTGGCGAATTGGTTGGGCAGCTTGGATTTGCCCTTGGGTTCACGCATCGCCGTTCAGGTGGACAAGTCGGTAGAGGCGCTGATGTTGTACCTCGCCACCTTGCGAGCAGGTCATGTGTTTTTGCCGCTCAACCCTGCTTACCAAAGCGCTGAGCTGGAATACTTCATTGGCGACGCCGAACCCGCGGTGGTGGTGTGTACCCCCGCCAACTTCGGTTGGGTCAGCAAGCTGGCCTTTCAAAAGGGCAGCCGCTATGTGATGACCTTGGACGATCAACGCGGGGGGAGCCTGTTGCAACGCGCTGCCCACCACAGCGACCAGCACACACCAGCCATGCGACGCCCCGACAATTTGGCGGCGATTTTGTACACCAGCGGCACCACGGGGCGCAGCAAAGGCGCCATGCTCAGCCACGCCAATTTGCACAACAGCGCCCAGTGTTTGCACCTCTACTGGGGCTTTGCCGCCAGTGATGTGCTGCTGCACGCCTTGCCCATCTTCCATGTGCATGGGCTGTTTGTGGCCATCCACGCGGCGCTGATCAGTGGTTGCAGCATGTTGTGGCATGGCAAGTTTGAACCGCAACGTGTCGTGGCTGACTTATCCCGTGCCACGGTGTTCATGGGTGTGCCTACTTTTTACACACGCTTGCTGGCGCTGCCCGGGCTCAATGCACAAGCCTGTGCGGGTATGCGCTTGTTTATTTCGGGCTCTGCGCCCATGCTGCTAGACACCTTCACCCAATGGCAGCAACGCACGGGTCACACGGTGTTGGAGCGCTATGGGATGAGCGAAACGCTCATGCTGACCTCCAACCCTTATGCAGCCGATGAGCGTTTTGCAGATCCCGTCATTGCGAGGAGCGAAGCGACGAAGCAAGCTCCGGTAAAGCGTGTGGGCGGCAGCGTGGGTTTCCCGCTGCCGGGGGTGAGTTTGCGCATTGCTGATGAGCAAAACAGGGAAGTGCCTGAGGGCGAGGTCGGCAGCATTCAGGTCAAGGGGGCCAATGTGTTTGCAGGCTATTGGCACATGCCCGAGAAAACCGCGCAAGAGTTCACCTCGGATGGCTACTTCATCACCGGCGACATGGGTAGCCGCGATGCGCAGGGCTATGTGCGTATCGTGGGGCGTAGCAAAGACCTCATCATCAGCGGCGGCCTGAATGTTTACCCCGCAGAAATTGAAGATGCGCTGAACAACCTGCCCGGTGTCCTTGAGAGCGCGGTGGTAGGTGTGCCGCACCCCGACTTTGGTGAGGTGGGTTGCGCTTTTGTGTTGGCCAAGGTCGGTGTGACCTTGGATCCTGCCGAGTTATTGCAAGCCTTGAAGTCGCAACTCGCCAACTTCAAAGTTCCCAAGCAGTGTGTGGTGCTTCAGGAGCTACCTCGTAACGCCATGGGGAAGGTGCAAAAGAATGTGCTGCGCGGTCAAGCCCTGTCATTGCGAAGCCCAAAGGGCTGAAGCAATCTACGTCATTGCTCGTGCCTCGTCATTGCTCGTGCCTTGTCATTGCGAGCGTAGCGAAGCAATCCTCAGCCCCGCGCCGCAGGATCGGCCTCGCCTCCATGCTTTCACAACGTCGGCTGCGGCCGACCTGCGCCACATGGCTGTGAGCTTCGAAAAACTGCATTGTTGAATTACCGCCTCAATAGCGCGAGGGTTCAGGTCTAGGCAGTGTCATCTCTGTGTCGCATCTTGGGTTTGGTGAAATACTCATCGCAATTACCCGGTGGAGGCATGACTTTCAGCAGTTGCCCTAGTTGCTGCCCATATCAGTAGCACTCGCAAAGACCCGTCTTGCAGGTCGGCCGTAGCCGACGTTGTGACAGCATGGAGGCGAGGCCGATCCTGCGGCGCGGGGCTGAGGATTGCTTCGCTACGCTCGCAATGACAAGGCTTGACCGCGCAGCACATTCTTTTGCACCTTCCCCATGGCGTTACGAGGTAGTTCCTGAAGCACCACACACT
>CALPPP020000034.1 GCA_943325485.2 Rickettsia typhi | reverse complement strand
CTTGAGATTTTCTGGCGAAGGGTCTTGCTTCAGGGGTCTAGGGTGTTTGAAGCCAGGCGCGTAGAATTGGCGTTCTGGGGCTGCATTGGTTTCGACATGGGTTCGGACGCGGCGCAGGGCATGTCGAGGTTCTGTCACCTCGTAAATCCGCAGAAAAAAACTAACTGCAAACGACGAACGTTTCGCACTCGCGGCTTAAACCCGCGAGCCTTGCAACAGTTGGCCAATAGGCTGGGCAAGGGTGGTCGCAAGACCGTCCAGGCTGCAAGGTAATTCATATCGGCTGGCTTCTCATCGGGTACCTTGGTGAGGAGCGAGAAAATAGGGTGCTGGTTTGGGGTGCAGCGTGTCGCTGCGCGGCACCTTGAATGAGAAAACAAAACAGACGACTACACATGTAGAACTGTCCGAAAAAGGCTTGTGGACGCGGGTTCAAATCCCGCCAGCTCCACCAATCACGAGGGCTCGGCAATATGCCGAGCCCTTTTTTTTGCACCATCACGCCATGGTGGAAGGTGAGCAACGCATAGAAGTCTTGGTGAGCAAATGCCTGTTCGTGGAAAGCGTTAACTGGCCATGATGCTCTAAATGAATACTTAAAAATTAAAAAATAGGGTCTAAGACACGGAAATTTAATAAACAAAAATATTTCGCTAAATTTTTGTCAAAATCATCCGATACGTCAAATTCCACTTATTTAAAAAATTTTTACCTTTTGGAGCTTTTTCTATGTCTTACGAACGACTTGTCCCCGTGTCTTCCCCCGTAACGCCTAGCTGCGCATGCTGTGCGCCCGTGCCTGTGCGCGCGGGCCTTGGCGTGAATCGTCGTGGTTTTTTGAACCTTGGTGCTGCTGGCGTGGCCGGTGCGGCTTTGGCCAGCATGGCGCCTAGCAAAAGTTTTGCCGCCAGCGGGAATTACGAAGCCATGTTGGTCAACTGCATTGACCCACGTTTCACCACCCTGAGCTGGCAGTACATGGGCTTGATCCAAGGTGTGAGCCGTGAAAAGCTCGAAGACAACTACAGCCACTTTGTGATGGCCGGTGGCCCCATTGGCGCGGTGCACCCCAAATTCGCTGGCTGGCACGCTACCTATTGGGATAACTTGGACGTCACCGTGTCCTTGCACCACATCAAACGCGTGATTGGCATTTCCCACCGCGATTGCGGTGCGGCCAAATTGGCGTTCGGTGCTGATGCGGTGTCTGACAAGGACAAAGAAACCGAAGCCCATTCCGAAGCCTTGAACATGTTCCGCAAGGAAGTCAACAAACGCCACCCTAAGCTGAGCGTGATCACCGGCATCATGAACACCAATGGTCGTGTTGATTTGATCGGCTAAGCCAAGCTTTTTAAAAAACCTAGCAACAAGGCGTTGACCTCATCGGGGCGCTCTTGTTGCACCCAATGGCCTGCATGTGGGATGAGCTGACACAAGCGCATCTGACTGCAGGCTTTGGTTTGCATGGCCTCATATGCGCCAGGCATTTGGTAGACCCCCCAGTCTGACGCGCCGGCAATGAACGCCGAGGGCACGTCGATGGTTTTGCCGCCCCATTGCTGCCCCAGTCGGGCAAACAAGGTGGCATCGGTGCCGCAGCGGTACCACTGCAAGCCCCCTTGAAAACTGGTGCGTTGGTACTCGCCCACGTAGACGCTCAAGTCGGTGTCTGGCAGCCATTGGCAAGCGGCGATGTGCTCGGTTGAAGGCATGAATGGCGCGACCGCTTGGGCCATGGTGTCGTGAGCGCCCATGATGTAGTAATCGGGCAACTCTGCCCAAGCTTGCGCGGTCCAACCGGCCAGCGGATGCGGTTGGTTGGGCGCCCAGTCGGCGCTTTTGACGTGGTAGTAAGCGCGTAAAAACGCATGCAAGCCTTGCGGCGCTTGCCACATATCGGCATTGGCCTCGGGTCCTGAGTAGTACCACTGGTAGTGCTGGCGTGGCGGCTGCAAGCTGCCCAAGCCGTGAACCACGTCGTTGATCTTTTGGTGAACAGCCAGCGCATCGGTGCTGGGCGGCGGCCCTGCGAACGGCGCACTCATCATCACCACCGCATGAAACACATCGGGACGCGTCAGCGCACACCACGCAGCCACAGGCGAACCAAAATCATGACCGATGACGCAAGCTACATGTCTATGCCCTAAGGCCTCCACCAAAGCCGCCGCATCCGCCACCAGTTGCAGCATGTGGCTGGCCTGCCAGTCGCCGTCGAAGCGGTCGTCGCCGCCTGTGGTGCGGCCATAGCCGCGCTGATCGGGCGCCACCACGTGGTAGCCAGCCGCAGCTAACACGGGTAACTGGTGCCGCCAACTGAAAGCCAGTTCTGGGAAACCGTGCAGCAACAGCAGCAAGGGCTTCTCGGCCACTCCCTCCTCATAGCCCGCTTCAAGGTAATGCATGTGCAAGCCTTGGGCTGTATTGGCGTAGCCAGCGCGGACGCCATCGGGCAGCGGCAGGGGTGGAAGTGGGGTGCTCACGGCAAGGGTACTTTCAAGTGGGTGCTTAGGTCGGCAAACGCAGTGGCAGTTGACGCAAGCGTTGGCCAGTGAGGGCAAACACCGCATTGGCCACCGCAGGGGCCACGGGCGGTGTGCCGGGTTCGCCCACACCTTCAGGGTGCGCATCACTTTCGATGATGTGGGTATCCACCTCCGGCGCTTGTGGCAGCCGCAGCACAGGGTAGTTGTTGAAGTTGCTTTGTTGTACGCGACCCTTGTCGATGGTGATTTCGCCAAACATGGCGGCCGACAAACCAAACACCACCGAGCTCTCCATTTGTTGGGCAATCAACATTGGGTTGACGGCGGTACCGCAATCGATGGCACACACCACACGGTGCACCACGATTTGCTTGTTCTGTATCGACACCTCGGCCACTTGGGCCACGATGCTGCCAAACGATTCATGCAAAGCGATGCCCAAGGCCCGTTGCGCACCATCGGCACCCACCGCAGGCGCTTGTCGCCAGCCGCTTTTGTCGGCGGCGGTTTGCAGCACCTTGGCATGGCGAGGATGGTTTTTCAGCAACCCTAAGCGAAAGTCCAAGGGGTTTTGTCCCGCAGCAAAAGCCATTTCATCGACAAAACTTTCTTTGAAAAACGCTTGGTGTGAGTGACCGACCGACCGCCAAAAACCCACGGGAATGGGCAGGTCCACCGCCACATGCGCAATACGCGCATTTGGCCATTCATAGGCTTGGTCAAAAGCGCCTTCGGCGGTGGTTTTGTCAGGACCTGCACCTGGCAAGCCAAACGAGCGAGCCATGACTTGCGGCACGATGGCTTGGCTGGCCGAGGTGTTTTGCCACGCCACCAACTGGCCTTGTGCATCCAAGCCTGCGTGGAAGCGGCTGATGCACACGGGGCGGTAGAAATCGTGTTGCATGTCTTCGCTGCGGCTCCACAGCGTTTGCACCGGTGTGCCCTCCATGGCTTTGGCTATCACTGCGGCTTGGGCAATGATGTCCATCTCTAAGCGGCGGCCAAAACCGCTGCCCAGCATGGGGATGTGAAGTTGGACTTTGGTCACCTCGATGCCGAGTTGCTTGGCCACCACCTTGCAAGCCAGATCGGGCACTTGGGTGGAGGCCCACACTTGGGCTGAGCCGTCTTTGAACCACACGGTGCAGCCCATGGGCTCCATGGGGGCATGGGCCAAATAAGGTGCGTGGTATTCGGCTTTCACTGTGCGTGCCGCTTTTTGCAATGCGTTGGCGGCGTCGCCATTTGAAAAATAGGCAAAACCTGTGTCGCTGTCCAAGGCTTTGCGCAACTCGGCATCTATGGTGTCGCTGGACCACGCAGAAGACGCCGCGTTGTCCCACTTCACTTCCACTTGTGTGAGCGCTTTCATGGCTTGGTAGGTGGATGCGGCCACCACTGCCACACCTGCGCTGGTGCCATGCAAGGCGTCGATCGCCAGTACTTTTTTCACACCCGGCATGGCAAGCGCTTTACTGTCGTCAAAGCTTTGCAGCTTGCCGCCCAGCATGGGGTTCATGCGCACACAGGCAAACAGCAAACCATCGGGGCGAATGTCTCCAACGAACAGGGCAGAGCCGTCGCTTTTGGTCTCGGTGTCCAAGCGCGGCAGGCTTTGTCCAATCAGTTTGAAATCCACAGCAGACTTGAGCGTGATGGAAGGCGGCAAGCCAACTTTGGCCGCTGCTGCCGACAGTTCGCCAAACGTGGCTTTTTTGCCCGAGCTGTGAGAGACCACGCCGTCTTTCACGTCGCACTCGCTGGTGGGTACTTGCCACTGCTGGGCGGCCGCACCCACGAGCATCGCTCGAGCGCTGGCACCGGCTTCGCGCATGGGCAGCCACAGGTCTTTGATGCTGGTTGAGCCGCCGGTGAACATCAGTCCCATCTCACGCATGGCTTTGCGCACCAACCACTGCGCGCTGCTTTTCACCATGCCTTGGTTGTCAGGGTGAAACGGCAAACCATCGGCCACGCCGGCGAGGTTGTTGTAAATATTGTCGTTGGGCGACTGCTCAAAGCGCACTTGGTCCCAGCGGGCATCGAGCTCTTCGGCCAGCAACATACCTAAGCCGGTGAACACGCCTTGGCCCATTTCCGATTTGCTCATCACAACAGTGACGCTGTCGTCTTCGCCTATACGCACCCAGCCGTTGAGGGCGGAGGTTTTGTCGATGGCCGTCAAAGGTTTGCTAGGGTTGAGTCGCTGGCGCGGGGGCATGACGCCCCAGCCAATGGCTAAAACGCCGCTGCCTGCGGCAAGGGCGGCCAGTACATGTCTTCTTTTCACAGCGTGTCCTAGGGGGATGGAGGATGTCATTATGGCGAGTGTGCATGAGGGCGCACTGAGGGGTCTGTGCCGTTAGCATTGAGCGCATGACAAATTCAACTGCTATTCCCTCATTCGGCATCATCATCATCGGAGACGAAATTCTCTCTGGCAAACGCCAAGACAAACATTTGGCCAAATGCATCGAACTGTTGTCTGAGCGTGGCTTGGGCCTTTCTTTCGCCGACTATGTAGGCGACGACCCTGAGCGCATTACCCTCACCTTGCAGCGTGCTTTTGAACACAAGGGCGTGGTGTTTTCCTGTGGCGGCATAGGTGCTACGCCTGACGACCACACCCGCCAATGCGCGGCCAAGGCGCTGGGTCTTGACTTGGTGCTGCACCCCGAGGCCGAGACCTTGATACGTGAGCGCACCCGCGATGTAGCTTTGGAAAACGGTTTGCCCTATGAACCCGATCGCCCCGACAACGTGCACAGACTGAACATGGGGCGTTTTCCTGCGGGCGCGAGCATCATTCCCAACCCCTTCAACAAAATCGCCGGCTTCACCTGCCAAGGGCCGCGCGGGGTGGTGCACTTTGTGCCAGGTTTTCCGGTGATGGCGTGGCCCATGATGGCTTGGGTGCTAGACAACTTCTATGCCGAGCATTTCCACAGCCAAGCGCACATGGAAAAGTCCATCATCGTCATGGGCGCCATGGAAGCCACGCTCACGCCCTTGATGGAAGCCATAGAGGCGCGGTTCAGCGGTGTGAAGGTGTTCAGCTTGCCAAGCGTGGACCATCCCGAGTTTGGCAGGCACATCGAATTGGGCGTCAAAGGCTTGCCCGAGCAGGTGCAAGCCTCTTTTCCTGAGTTGGTTTTAGGTTTGCACGAATTTGGTGCAAAATTAGGCCCTGAAATGGTGCGATCTTAGTTTCGCTTCTTTTTGGTGCAAAATTGGCGTTAAAACCTGTTCGGTGCTTATGGCACTGAAGCCCAAATAAAGCTGACTTTGAAGTAAGTAATTCGTATGTAGGAAGAAAAAACTGGATTCAAGCCGTCCGTGGCACAAATCATGCAAGACAATGGGAATCCCGTTTTTTTTCAAACCAACCTCTCCAGGAGAAACTGATGGCCAAGACCGTCGCAGACGTCATGAAGGACGTGAAGGACAACGAAATCAAGTTTGTCGACTTCCGCTTTACCGATACCCGTGGCAAAGAGCAGCACGTGAGCGTGCCGATTTCTGCGTTCAACGAAGAAAAATTCTCCGAAGGTCATGCATTTGACGGCTCTTCCATCGCCGGTTGGAAAGGCATCGAAGCCTCCGACATGTTGCTCATGCCTGACGCCAATTCCGCTTTCATCGACCCCTTCTTCCAAGAGCCTACCTTGGTCTTGTCTTGTGACGTGTTGGAACCCGGTGACGGCAAGGCCTACGACCGCGATCCCCGTTCCATCGCCAAGCGTGGCGAAGCCTATCTCAAGGCCTCTGGCATTGGCGACACCGCCTACTTTGGTCCCGAGCCTGAATTCTTCATTTTTGACAATGTGCAATGGGGCAACGAAATGTCCGGCGCTTTCTTCAAAATTGACGAATACGAAGCGCCTTGGAACAGCGGTGCCAAGCTCGAAGGTGGCAACCGTGGCCACCGTCCCACCGTCAAGGGCGGCTATTTCCCCGTGCCTCCCGTGGACAGCACCCAAGACATGCGTGCCGAAATGGTGTTGTTGCTTGAAGAAATGGGCATCCCCGTTGAAGTGTTCCACCACGAAGTGGCAGGTGCCGGTCAAAATGAAATCGGTACCAAATTCAGCACCTTGGTTGAGCGTGCCGACTGGACCCAAAAACTGAAATACGTGGTGTGGAACGTGGCCAATGCCTATGGCAAAACCGCCACCTTCATGCCCAAGCCCATCGTTGGCGATAACGGCTCAGGTATGCACGTTCACCAGTCCATTTGGAAAGACGGAAAAAACCTGTTCGCTGGCAAAGGCTATGCAGGTTTGAGCGACACTGCCTTGTTCTACATCGGCGGCATCATCAAGCACGCCCGTGCCCTGAACGCCATCACCAACCCCACCACCAACAGCTACAAGCGCTTGGTGCCTGGCTTTGAAGCCCCTGTGAAGCTGGCTTACTCCAGCCGCAACCGCTCTGCGTCTATCCGCATTCCCCATGTGGCTTCAGACAAAGCACGTCGCATCGAAGCACGTTTCCCCGATCCCATGGCCAACCCCTACCTGTGCTTCACCGCATTGATGATGGCGGGCTTGGACGGTATCGAAAACAAAATCCACCCAGGCGAAGCCGCTACCAAAGACCTGTACCACTTGCCACCCGAGGAGGACGCATTGGTTCCTACCGTGTGTCACAGCTTGGACCAAGCTTTGGAGTATTTGGACAAGGGCCGTTCGTTCTTGACCAAAGGCGGCGTTTTCACCGACAGCATGATCGATGCTTACATCGAACTCAAAATGCAAGAGGTCACACGTTTCCGTATGGCCACCCATCCGGTGGAATTCGACATGTACTACTCACTCTGAGCCGTACAGGTTGATCACAAACCAAAGGACGGCCCAGCGCCGTCCTTTTTTTTGGGGCGCGGGTGCACAGTTGGCATGACAGCGCTGGGCAGTTAGAAGGACACTGGCAGGTATGAAAGTTTGGGTTTGTTTAGGGGGCTTGGTTTTTTGTCTTGGTGGCTCGTTTGCCATCGGCAATGAAGTGTCTGTGCCCGTGTGGCGCTGTGGCAACCTCTACACCAATACCCCCCAGCCAGACCAGTCTTGTGAATCGGTCAGTATCAGCACCTTGGAAGAAACCCAAGTGCCTCAGCCTTCAAAGCCCGCGTCTGCTTCTACGGTGGTGCCTGCAAGCCCAGCACCTGCTGGCAAGCCACCCGCACCACGTGTCGACGCGGTGGCCCAGCGCGAGCGCGATGACCAAGCCAAAGCCATTTTGAACAACGAATTAAAGCGCTTGAGCGAGCGTTGCCAAGCCGCCACTGACACTCAGGCTGCGCAAAGGTGTGCTGCTGACCAAGCCGCCTTGAAGCGCGAATTGTCCCGATTGCCCTGAGCAACACCATGCCGCTTGAACGCTTCGCTGCCCTCGACTTGCTTGCCACCTTGGTGCTGGTGGTGCAGGCTGACGACCGCGTGTTGTTTGCCAATGCCTCGTTTGAAGATGTGATGGGTTTGTCCAGGCGCAGCCTGCACGGCGTAGATGCCACCGAGTTGTTTGTCGATGCTCAGGCCATGCGCCAAGCCATTGCGGGGGCCAGACGCCACGATTTTTCAGCCCTGCGCTTTGACGACCAGCTCAAGCGCCAAGGTGCCGAGCCTTATGCGGTGCATGTGGTGGTGGCAACCACCGAAAGTGCTGACGAGGTGGTGGTGGAATTGCTGCCCCAAGAAACCCAGACCCGCCAAGACCGTGAAGAGCGGCAAATGGAGCAGGCCCAAGCCAACAAAGAGCTGATCCGCAACTTAGCCCACGAAATCAAAAACCCCTTGGGCGGCATCCGTGGGGCAGCGCAGTTGCTGCAACTGGAGTTGGATTCGCGTGACTTGACCGAGTACACCCAAGTCATTGTGCGAGAGGCCGATCGGCTGCAAACCTTGGTGGACCGCTTGCTGGCCCCGCATCGCCGCCCCCAAGTGGTGGGTAATGTGAATATCCACGAGGTGTGCGAGCGGGTTCGCACCCTGATCTTGGCCGAATTTCCCAAGGGTTTGCAGGTGCGCCGCGACTACGACACCTCGCTGCCCGAGTTCCGTGGCGACGTAGAACAGCTCATTCAAGCGGTGCTCAATATCGCCCATAACGCGGCCTTGGCATTGAAAGACCGTATCGCCATGGGCGACGCGCAAATCATTTTGGCTACCCGCATTGCCCGCCAAGTGACTTTCGTGAAAAAACGCTTTCGCTTGGCACTGGAATTGCATGTGATTGACAACGGTCCCGGCATCCCTGAAGACATTCGGGAGCGGCTGTTTCATCCCTTGGTCTCGGGGCGCGATGGCGGTTCGGGCTTGGGGCTGAATTTGGCGCAATCCTTTGTGCAACAACACCAAGGGTTGATCGAGTGTGAAAGTCAGCCAGGGCGCACGGATTTCAAAATTTTGATTCCGCTGCCCTGACAAGAGCAAAGCGCATAAGCGCATGAGACAAGGTGAAGTACCGCGATGAAACCTATTTGGATTGTTGACGACGACCAGTCCATCCGCTTTGTGCTCGAAAAAGCCTTGATGCGTGAAGACCTTCCCACCCGCAGCTTCACCCATCCGCGTGAGGTGTTGCAAGCGCTGGATGTGGTCACGCCCGAAGAATCCCCCCAAGTCTTGGTGAGCGATATCCGTATGCCCGGTGGTTCGGGCTTAGATTTACTCTCGCAAGTCAAGGCGCGTATGCCTGGCTTGCCCGTCATCATCATGACGGCGTATTCCGATTTGGACAGCGCGGTCTCCGCCTTCCAAGGTGGTGCGTTTGAGTACCTGCCCAAACCGTTTGACCTGACCAAAGCAATTGAGCTGATTCGCCGTGCAGTGGAAGAAAGTCAGCGCGAACAAACCAGTGCCACCAATGTGGACAGCACGCCTGAAATGCTGGGACAAGCGCCT
>CALPPP020000033.1 GCA_943325485.2 Rickettsia typhi | reverse complement strand
GGCGGCATTGCGTTGCCCCTCGCCGGTGAAACCCGTCACGGTCAGTACCGCGGGATCAGCCTGCACGATGGCCAGCATGGTGTGCAAGCGTTGCTGCATGGCTTGAAACGAGGAACTTTGGTCGGCACGAATAAAGCCGTTGATGCGGCCAGTGTCTTGCTGGGGGAAAAAACCCTTGGGAATAGCGCGGTACAACGCGACATTGAAGGCGATGGCCGCGAGCAACACCAACCACATCAGCCATGGGTGACGCAATGCCCAAGCCAAGCCATGTTTGTAAAAACGCAACCATTTGCTGCGCCGCGATCTGGGTGCTTGGCTTGGCTGAGGCGGCAACAGGGCAGCACACATCATGGGGGTGGTGGTCAAAGACACCAGCATCGACACCATGATGGCGGCAGTCATCACCACGGCAAACTCACGAAACAAACGCCCCAGCACGCCGCCCATAAACAAAATCGGGATGAACACCGCCACCAAAGAAATGCTGATGGCGACCACGGTAAAGCCAATGTCACGCGACCCCTGCAAACACGCTTGCAGCAAAGGCACACCACGCTCGCGCTGTCGGGTAATGTTCTCTAAGACCACAATCGCATCGTCCACCACAAAGCCAGTGGCAATGGTCAAAGCCATGAGCGTGAGGTTGTTCAAGCTCAAACCCATGAGGTACATCACCACACAGGTTCCCGCCAAAGACAGCGGCAAAGCGACAGCAGGAATGAGTGCGGTTTGCCACCGCTTTAAAAACAAGGCCACCACCAATATCACCAGCGCCATGGACAGCACCAACGATTTTTGTATCTCTAGCAGAGAGGCCCGCACGGTAGGCGAGCGGTCCAACACCACCGCCATCTGCACGGCCGCTGGCAAAGCTGTTTGCAACATAGGCAAGATGCGGCGCACCCTGTCAACCGTTTCAATCACATTGCCACCCGGTTGAAGGCTCAGTACCAACAGCACAGCGGGTTGGCCTTGGGACACGCCGTCGGTGCGCACGTCCTGCACCGAAT
Organism: Rickettsia typhi; assembly: GCA_943325485.2. Classification (GTDB taxonomy): domain Bacteria; phylum Pseudomonadota; class Gammaproteobacteria; order Burkholderiales; family Burkholderiaceae_C; genus Limnohabitans. The sequence goes on along the minus strand of CALPPP020000033.1, from coordinate 8,677 downwards.
CTTGCACCTGCGCCACATCTTGCAAACGCAAAGCCTGACCATTCACATAGCGCAAGATAAGCGGCGCATAGTCTTGTGCTGTGCGGGCTTGGTCATTGGCTTCGATTTGCCACGCTTGGGTATCGTCCTCCACCACACCTTTAGGCCGGTGGGCATTGTTGGCCACCACCGCTAGACGCACCATCTCCAGCGAGACTCCCGCCGCACTGAGTTTGTTGGGGTCTAGCGCGATGCGGACCGCAGGCAAAGCACCACCACCAATGGTGACCTGCCCCACACCATCAACTTGCGCCAAACGCTGCGCCAAAGTGGTGGACGCCAAGTCGTACATCTGCCCACGTGTGTAAGTGTCTGAGGTCAAGGCCAAAACCAACATCGGGCTGTCTGCAGGGTTGACCTTTTTGTAGGTAGGACGGCTTGGCATACCGCTTGGCAACAAGGGCTGGGCAGTGTTGATGGCCGCTTGCACTTCACGTGCTGCGCCATTGATATCGCGTTCGAGTTCAAACTGCAAGGTGACACGTGTGCTGCCCTGCGAAGAACTGGAGGTCATCTCGGTCACGCCAGCAATGTTGCCAAGGACCCGCTCGAGTGGCGTAGCCACGGTGGCCGCCATGGTCTCAGGACTGGCACCAGGCAAATTGGCCTGCACCGAGATGGTGGGGAAATCCACCTGTGGCAAAGGCGCCACCGGCAATTGCAGATAGGCCAAGGCACCGCCCAAGGCCATGCCAATGCTCAGCAAAGTGGTGGCCACGGGCCTTGCAATAAAGGGGGCAGAAATGTTCATGGAGCTCAACCGCGACGCTGCGCCCAAGCGTCAAGTTGCAAGTAAATGACGGGTGTGGTGAACAAGGTCAACCACTGACTCAATATCAAGCCCCCGACCAAGGTCACACCCAGCGGGTGACGCAACTCACTGCCCACCCCACTGCCCAGCATCAGCGGCAAAGCACCGAGCAATGCACACAAGGTGGTCATCAAAATCGGGCGAAAGCGCAACAAACAGGCTTGGGTGATGGCTTCGCGCGGCGGCATACCGTGGTGACGCTGAGCGTCGAGCGCAAAGTCAATCATCATGATGGCGTTCTTTTTCACGATGCCAATCAACAAGACAATGCCGATGACGGCGATGAGCCCCAACTCGATACGCGCCACCAACAAAGCCAGCAAGGCGCCCAATGCCGCAGAAGGCAGGGTAGACAAAATCGTGATGGGGTGGACATAGCTCTCGTACAGCACACCCAAGACGATGTACATGGTGACCACGGCAGCCAACACCAACCACAGGCTGTTGAGCAAAGAGGCTTGGAAAGCCAAAGCCGCCCCTTCAAAACGTGTCTCGATAGCGGGGGGCACTTCTTCCTCTGCACGCATGGCCTGCCAATGGCGCTCCATGGCTTGCACGGCCTCACCCAGTGCAACCCCTTGGGCTGGCTTGAAGGCCAAAGTGACGGCGGGTAACTGCGCCACATGCAAAATGCTGAGCAAGGCTGCGCGCTCTTCCACCTTGGCCACACTGCTCAAGGGCACTTGCGTGCCATTGACTGATGGCACCCTTAGAAGTGACAAAGCAGCAGGTCCTATGCGGTCTTGGTCTTGCACCTCAAGCACCACGCGGTACTGGTTGCTTTGGGTAAAGATGGTGGACACCAAGCGTTGACCAAACGCGTTGTACAGCGCATTGTCGATGGCCAAGACTGTGACCCCCAAACGTGCTGCAGCCTCGCGGTCTATGCGCACATAGGCTTGCAAGCCTTGGTCTTGGTAATCGCTCGCCACATCAGCCAGCGCGGGGTCCAGGCGTGCACGCTCTTGCAGACGCTTGGCCCAAAACCCCAACGCCTCGCCATCGGGACCGCTGAGCAAAAACCGAAACGGGTTACGCGCTACACGGTCTTCTAAACTCAAATCTTGCAAGGGCTGCAGATAAACCTGCAAGCCAGAGATTTGCTGGCTCAACTGCTGAAGGCGCTCTAAGCTTGCCGGCAATCCTTCGGGGCGCTGTGCCTTAGGCACCAAGTTCAAAGTCATGCGGCCGGCATTCAAACTGGCATTGGGTCCATCGACACCCATGAAGGAGGTGAGGCTTTGCACCGCAGGGTCTTGCAGCAGCAAGCGCGCCAATGCCTGTTGACGCTCGGCCATCGCATCAAACGACGTCGACTGGGTGGCCTCGGTGATGACTTGCACCGCCCCCGTGTCTTGCAGAGGGAAAAATCCTTTGGGGCTGATGAGGTAAGCAGCCACGGTCAACACCACCGTCAAAGCAAATGTGGTCAGCGTGGCCACAGGACGGTCCAGCACCCAATTCAAACCACGCCCATACACGGCGATCAATTGCTTTAACCATGCACCCGAGTCCAAAGTGTCTTGCTCATTCTTTTGCGCCCGCAATACATGGGCACACAGCATGGGGGTCAAGGTCAGCGACACAAAGGCTGAAATCAAAATGGCCACAGCCAAGGTGATGGCGAACTCATGAAACAAGCGGCCCACCACATCGCCCATGAACAACAAGGGAATCAAGACAGCGATCAGCGAGAAGGTCAGCGACACGATGGTGAAGCCAATTTGCTGCGCACCTTCAATGGCAGCCTGCACCGGTGAGCGTGGTTTATCTGGGTCTTGTAAAAAGCGAGCTATGTTTTCGATCATGACGATGGCGTCATCCACCACAAAGCCTGTGGCCACTGTCAACGCCATCAAGGTGAGGTTGTTGACCGAAAAACCTGCCAAGTACATCACCGCAAATGTGCCTACCAGTGACAAAGGCACCACCACCGCAGGAATCAATGTGGCAGATGCACTGCGCAGAAAAACAAAAATGACCATCACCACCAAGGCCATTGACAACAGTAACTCGAATTGCACGTCACGCACCGAGGCGCGAATGGTGGTGGTGCGGTCGGTCATGACCTGCACATCCAAACTGGCTGGCAAAGCCGCGCGCAAAGCAGGCAACAAGGTTTGTACCCGTTGCACGGTGTCAATCACATTCGCGCCTGGTTGGCGCTGGATATTCAAAACAATGGCTGGTTGCGTATTGGCCCAAGCCGACAAACGGCTGTTCTCTGGTGCATCTTTGATGGTGGCCACATCGCGCAAGCGCAAAGGGTTGCCGTTTTTATAGGCCAACACCAAATTGGCATAGTCCTGCGCCGATTGCATTTGGTCGTTGGCATCCAAACTGGAGGCGCGGGCAGGGCCATCCAAACTGCCCTTGGCCATGCTCACATTGGCTTGGTTGATGGCCGTGCGCACGTCTTCCAGCGAAAACCCTGCCGCACTCAAAGCTTGGCTGTTGACCTGCACCCGCACCGAGGGGCGCTGGGCGCCTGCAATGCTGACCAAGCCCACGCCAGCGACTTGTGATATTCGCATGGCCAAGCGGTTTTCAACCATGTCGTGCACACGCGTGATGGGCAGCGAGGGCGAGCTGATGGCCAAGGTCAACACCGGTGCATCCGCTGGGTTGACCTTGCTGTAGGCCGGTGGCATGGGCAAGTCTGCGGGCAGCACACCGGTGGCTGCATTGATGGCGGCTTGCACCTGTTGCTCGGCCACATCCAAAGGCAATTTGAGCGAGAAGCGCAAAGTGATGACCGAGGCACCGGCGGAGCTGACCGAGGTCATTTGGTCCAAGCCTGGCATTTGCCCGAGTTGTCGCTCTAGGGGTGCAGTGACGGTTGCCGTCATCACCTCGGGGCTCGCGCCTGGGTACAAGGTGTTGACCTGAACCGTGGGGTAATCAATTTGCGGCAATGACGCCACAGGCAAAAAACGGTAGGCCAAACCACCACACAACAGCAACGCCAACATCGTCAGCGAAGTGGCCACCGGTCGCAGAATAAACAGCCGCGACATGTTCATGGTTTGGGCGCTTTCACCACCTCCACCATGCTGCCACTGCGCAAGCGGTCAGCGCCATCGGTGACGACTTGTTGACCGGCTTTGAGGTCGGCCTTCACTGCTTGCCAGTCCCCTTCAACCGCCTCGAGTTGCACAGTTTGTACTTGTACCGTGTTATCGGCTTGAACCACATACACAAAAGTGCCTGCTGCACCGCGTTGCACCGCTTGTGCAGGAACAGCCAGCACATTTTTCAAGGTATCGAGCTGCAAACGGATATGGGCAAACTGGTTGGGAAACAAGCTGCCGTCGCGGTTGTCCAAGGTGGCTTTCAAGCGCAAGGTGCTGGTGGCCACATCGATGGCGTTGTCGGTGGTACTCACACGCCCCTGGGCCAAGCGTATTTTTTGGTCACGGTCCCACGCTTCCACAGGCAAGGCTTGGCCCGCTTTCAATTTACGCATGATCAAAGGAACATGCATCTCGGGAACTGAAAACACCACGGCCATGGGCTGGGTTTGCGTGATGTTGACCACGCCATTGGGGTCGCTAGAGCGCACCAAACTGCCCAACTCGACTTGCTTTAAGCCCAGTCGCCCACTGATAGGGGCGGTGACACGGGTGTAGGAGAGCTGCAGTTTGGCCAAATCAATTTGTGCTTGATCGGCTTGCACCGTGCCTTGCAATTGACGCACCAAAGCAGCTTGTGTTTCAACCTGCTGGCGTGCAATAGCGTCCTTGCTCAGCAAGTCTTGGTAGCGTTGCAAATCCAACTCGGCATTTTTCATGAGCGCGGCATCGCGGGCAAACTGACCTTGGGCTTGGTTGAGTTGCGCCTCAAAAGGTCTGGCATCAATTTCAGCCAGCACCTGTCCGGCTTGCACAAGATGTCCTTCTGTGAAACGCAAGGCTTTGAGCTCTCCATCCACCTTGGCGCGAACGACAGCGGTGTTGAGCGCCACCAAAGTCCCTGCAGCTTGCACGGTGTAGCGAATATCCATGAGGCGCACCTCGCCCACACTCACCGGCGTGCTGCGTGAACCTTCACCGCCGCTTTTGCCTGGGCGGCCGCCAGGCGGTTTTTTACCAGCCATATCCTCACCACTTGAGGCTGGACTTAATTTGTTTTTGATGTCGGGGTAAAACCAAGTAAGCGCAAATACGGCTACGACCAAAAGTGACAGCAAAACCCACTTGGCCCCGCCAGATTGGCTGGGTAACTGCGCATTGACTGGGTTGAACGACTTATCCATGGCTTCATGTTAACTGCCGCAGAAGTCCTTAGAGCAAGCGTGACAAACCAGCGCACACCATGCTGAGAATGATGGTGGTGGTCAAAGGAAGAAAGATCTCGCGGCCAAACAAGCGAAAGCGAAAGTCGCCGGGCAAGCGACCAAAGCCTAGCTTTTCCAACCACGGCGTGATGCCTTGGATCAGCAGCAAGGCCAAGAAAACCACAATCAACCAACGAAACATGTGTCTATAACCTGTGTGTTCTATCGCCTTGCACAAAACCCAAGGGTTGCCAAGCTTCGCCGCGGCCCAAGGCGATGACTTTGAACAACTCACCCATCTCGTGTTCATTGATCAGTTTTTGCGCCATGGCCCTGTCTGCCATGGAAGCGCTTTCCAGCAAAGACAGCAAACCACTGTTGAGCAAAAAATGCGCTTGGCTGGTGTAGCCCAATACTTCCAAGCCCACTTCTTGCGCGGCCAGTGCCACGCCGGTGAAATCCACATGGGCGGTGATGTCTTTCAAGCCAACACTTTGCAAAGGGTCGGCATCGCTTCGGTGCGCTTGGTGACACATGAGTGTGCCCATGTGACGTTGCGCATGGTAGTACTCGGCTTCTGGAAAACCGTAGTCAATCAAGAACATTGCGCCCATGCGCAGGCGCTCGCCTACGCTGCGAATAAACGCCTGTGCTTGAGGATGAATTTCGGTCAGGTAATCGTGCTCGCCCTCGATGTTGACCGGTGGGCGCTCGTTTGTGATGCGGTCATGCCAAGCAAAAGCGCAGGTTGCCTCGTCCCACACCACGCCACGCTCGTGCCACACACCCGCTGTGCGCTGCAACAGTCGCACCGGCATGGCGTCCAAAACCTCATTGCCAATCACCACAGCTTCAATGCGGTCAGGCAATTCACTGACCCACTGCACACGGGAACCAAAAGCAGCCAGCGTTTGGGATTGACGCTCACGCAAAGCACCTGACACCTCGACGATGGTGTAGCTTTGCGCTGAGTCCCCCAAAGCCTCTAACAATTGCTTAGCCAGCGTCCCGTTGCCTGCACCAAACTCCAGCACCGCTTGGGTTTGTGTGGTCGCCCAAGCCTGTGCCACACTTTGTGCCAAAGCTTGGCCGAAATAAGCCGACATCTCTGGCGCGGTGACAAAATCGCTGCCCTGTGCAGGCATGCGACCGATCTGAGCTTGACCTGCAGCGTAGTAACCCAAGCCCGGCGCGTACAAAGCCAGCGCCATGAAGCGGTCAAAGCTCAACCAGCCGCCGTCAGCCTGTAAGCGCTTGCGAATCAAGGCCTGCAAGCCAGTCGCTAAACTCTTTGCCTGTGTTTTCATAGATTGATTGTCGTCCATGCCCTCTGTCCCACTTATCGCTTCTTCGCCTGCTGTGCTGGTCACCGGTGCGGGCAAGCGCTTGGGCCATGCCATTGCCTTAGGGCTGGCAAGGGCTGGTTGGCGCGTGGCAGTTCACTACAGACACTCCGCACAAGAAGCCCAGCAAACAGCCCATGACTGCGCGGCACTCACTGCGGGTGCGAGCGTTTTCCCTGCTGACTTGAGCGATGAAGTTCAGGTCCGTCAGTTGTTTGAAGCGGCACAGCAGCACATGGGGCAATTGGATGCGGTGGTCAACAGCGCAGCGCTCTTTGAGCACGACAGCGCCGAAAATTTTGACTTTGCGCAGATGGAGCAGCATTTGCGCAGCAACACGGGCGCCGCGATTGTCTTGGCGCAACTGCTGCACGCCCATGTGAAACAACGCCAAAGCACCGGTGTGGTGGTGAACATGCTGGACCAAAAGCTGTGGAACCTCAACCCCGATTTTTTCAGCTACACCCTCTCCAAAGCGGCTTTGCAAGCCGCCACCACCATGCTGGCCCAAGCCTTGGCACCTCAGTTAAGGGTGGTGGGCGTGGCCCCCGGCCTGACCTTGACCAGCCACTTGCTCAGCAATGAAAAGTTTCAAGAGCTGCACCGACTCTCCCCTTTGGGACGCTCCTCCAGTGTTGAGGATGTGGTGGCCACCGTGTTGTTTGCCTTGACCAATTCTTCTGTCACTGGCACCAGCCTGTTGGTCGATGGCGGTCAACACCTGATGAAATTTGAGCGCGATTTTTCGCTGATGTAAGAACCCTATGAATTCCAATGGCAACCAAATTCTCACTTTGAGCGGACTGCGCTTTAATGCCGACTTAGGCATCTTGGCGCATGAAAAAAAAGCACCGCAACCGATTCAGGTGGACGCTGAACTCAGCTTAGGCGACCAACCACTGCTGCCCGCCGATGACGACATCTCACGTGTGCTGGACTACCGCAAAGTGCGTCAAATCATCATTGATGAATGCACCGCTAAGCACGTCAGCTTGCTGGAAACCATGATTGGCAAACTCTGCCACCGCTTGCTGGGGCTTTCTGGGGTGAAAGCGGTACGGGTGAAAATCACCAAACTGGAAATTTTTGACGACTGCGAAGTCGCTATCCGCATGGAGGCGGGATCATGGTGAAGCATGCAGATTGAACGCGAAACCCAAAAACTGGAAAAACGCCTGTGCCGTCAGGTGGGCGAAGCCATTGTTCAATTCAACATGATCGAAGAAGGCGACAAGGTGATGGTGTGCATGTCGGGCGGCAAAGACAGCTACGGCATGCTCGACATCTTGCTCAAACTCAAAGCCCGTGCCCCTATTCACTTTGACATCATCGCGGTCAACCTTGACCAAAAACAACCGGGCTTTCCAGCCCATGTGTTGCCCGACTACTTAAGCCAACTGGGTGTGCCGTTTCGCATCGAGACGCAAGACACCTACTCGATTGTGAAGAGCAAAATTCCCGAAGGCAAAACCATGTGCAGCCTGTGCAGCCGTTTGCGTCGCGGCATTTTGTACAGAGTCGCCGATGAGATTGGCGCGACCAAAATTGCCTTGGGTCATCACCGCGACGACATCTTGCAAACCTTTTTCTTGAACATGTTTTTTGGTGGCAAGTTGAAAAGCATGCCGCCTAAATTGGTCAGCGACGCCGGTCACCACATCGTCATCCGTCCATTGGCGTTTGTGGCCGAGCGCGACTTGGCACGCTGGGCGGCGCACCGCGCTTTTCCCATCATTCCTTGCACTTTGTGCGGCAACCAAGATGGTTTGCAGCGCCAGCAAGTGGGCGATATGTTGCGCGAGTGGGAGAAAAAACACCCCGGACGTTTGGACATCATGTTCAATTCACTGCAACACGTGGCGCCTTCCCACTTGTTAGACCATAGCTTGTTTGACTTCAAGGGTTTGAAAACCACGGGGGTGCCGAACCCCGAGGGGGACACCGCGTTTGACAAAGAAACCTTCGATGCGCCTAGCTTGCCGAGCATACAAACCATCAGCCTAGAGATTGCTTCGCTTCGCTCGCAATGACGCATATAAGGCCTGTCATCGCGAGGACGTGACGATGGAGAACACAAGTCATCGCGAGGAGCTTAGCGACGTGGCGATCTGGATTGCTTCAGGGCTTCGCCCTTCGCAATGACAAGAGCTTGCTTCGCTACGCTCGCAATGACGAGACTTTGCAATGACGGCATATTGCACCGACGTG